>JARGOW010000166.1 GCA_029212955.1 Planctomycetota bacterium
GGTCCACGAAAGCTTCGCGCACGCCATGGGAAAGGTTGTCGTCCATGGTGAACGCGGTGCGCGTCCAATCGGCGGAGCAGCCCAGACTTTTGAACTGCTTGAGGATTTGGTTTCCGTGCTCTTCCTTCCAATCCCAAATGCGATCGAGGAAAGCCTCGCGGCCCATTTCCTTGCGCGTGATCTTTTCCTCGGCATAGACCTTCTTCTCGACCACGGCTTGGGTGGCGATGCCCGCGTGGTCCGTGCCGGGGACCCAAAGGGTCTCGTAGCCGAGCTTGCGGCGGTGGCGCACCACGATGTCCTGGACCGTGCCGTTCAGGGCGTGGCCCATGTGCAGAACGCCCGTCACGTTGGGCGGGGGGATCATCACGCTGAAGGTACCCGGGGAGCCTTCGTAGGGCTCACGCGGTTGAAAGGCACCGGAGGCCTCCCAACGGGCGTAGGTGGTCTCTTCAATATCCTTGGGGGTGTAGCGTGTGGAGAAGTCCATAGAAAGGGATCGGTAGCGGGATCAGGGAGCCGGAGAAGGTAGCAATTTGGAGTTCTTGTGTCAGACCCCCATCGAGGATTCGAGTCCACGCCGCAGACCTAACAGGGCCGTTTCCAGGAGATTGCTGGCCCGGGAGGCGTCCAGGCAAACATCCGCGGCCCGGGGCGCGCCGGTGGCCACATCCCCCTGACTCCCGGCCTGGACCAGCTCGGAGCATTGTTCGTCGGGCAGGCCCATGGCCCGCAGGATCGCCAGACCCAGGGAATAGCGGTCCACTCGCTGCTTGCTTGCCAGGTGCAGCAGACCCTTGTGATCGGAGTACAAGCACTCGATCACGGCCTGGGCAGCGTTGCCCACTTCCAGGGGGTTGCGGAATTCGTCCTCGAAGAGCATGGGCTTTCGGTACTCGGGCTTTTCCCCGCCCTCCTCTGCCTGCTCTTCAGCTTCCCCTTCTTCGTCCTCGAACTCCTCCTCCGGATAGTCCTCCTCATCCTTGCCCCGATCCAACGCCATGAGCAAGGAGTCCGATGCGCCCAGGCCGCGGCCCCCAGAGTCCCCATACAAGAGCGGCAATCGAACGACCAAGGCACCGGGGCAGGCTTCCAAGACCGCAATCTCCCCTGCCGCTTTTGTGCGACCGTAGACCTGGACCGGTTCGGGGAGGGCCTCCTCCGTAAAGCCCTTTTTGGGAGCGGGCTGCCCTCCAAAGACCTGATCGGTGGAAATGAACACCAGGCGTGCGCCTGAGCGCGCGCACCAGGCAGCCACCTCGGCGGGCACTTCCACGTTCATGCGATGCGCTCCGTTCGGATTTGCTTCGCACGCCCCCGCCCGGGCCATGGCAGCGGCCAAGACCACATGGGTGGGTTTCAGTTCGTCGAGCAAGGCGACCGCGGCCCCCTCGGGCTCCAAGTCATGGGAGATCCATTCCGCGCCGTCCCGGGGATTGGTGTAGCGCGGGGCGCCCTCCACATCCCGGCCCACGCCGATGACCGGGTCCCCGAAGGGATCGGCCATGGTTGCGCCCATTTGGGCATGCTGGAACGCGGCGGCCACCAAATGGGGCCCCAGGAAGCCGGTGGCTCCGAGGATGAGGGTGCATTGCATGGCTCCAAGGGTAGCGAACCGCACTTGGGGTCATGTCAGGGAGTTCGAACTTCTAGGCCCACGCCGGGTATTGGCTTTCTTCCCATGACACCCGACGCCCATTGGGGCAGAATCCCCCCATGGAACGACCCCGGCCCGTGCAGCTCGGCGAACATTCGTTGGGCGACGACAAACTTTTCTTTCTCTGCGGCCCCTGTGTTTTGGAGACCCGGGAATTGGCCTTTGAAATCGCCGGACGCTTGAAGGAAATCTTCGCAGCCCGTGATTTGCCATTCATCTTCAAGGCCAGCTTCGACAAAGCCAACCGGTCCAGCCTGGCAGGCGGGCGCGGCATCGGCATGGAAAAAGGCCTGTCCTGGCTGGGCGACATCAAAAAAGAGCTAGGCGTCCCCGTGGTCACCGACGTGCACGGCCCCGAACAATGCGCCCCGGCCGCCGAAGTGGTCGACGTGCTTCAAATCCCTGCCTTCCTCTGCCGTCAAACCGACCTGCTGGTTGCCGCCGCCAATACGGGCGCCGTGGTCAACATCAAGAAGGGACAATTCCTCGCGCCTTGGGATATGCGCAACGCCGTGGAAAAAGTCACCGATACGGGCAATCCCCGGGTGCTATCCACCGAGCGTGGTACCTCGTTTGGCTACGGACGACTGGTGGTCGACATGGCCGGACTCAAGGACCTGGAAGCCTGCGGGGCCCCGGTGGTTTTCGACGCCACCCACTCCGTGCAACAGCCAGGATCCAAGGGCACCAGCACGGGCGGCGATCGTACCCTGGTGCCATCCCTGGCCCGTGCCGCGGTGGCCACAGGTCATGTGTCTGGCCTGTTCTTTGAGGTGCATCCGAACCCGGACACCTCGCCCTCCGATGGGCCCAACATGGTGCCGCTCGATGACTTTGAGCGCGTGCTCGACGGGGTGCTCGCCGTACACGCGGCTGTCCAAGGCTGATCGAGACAGCCCCGGAATCAGCGGAGCCCGTGTCCTTGCAGCTTGCAAGAACACGGGCTCCGTTGATTTCGAAGGGACGCAAGGCCCAGATCAGGACCAGAGCGGTCTACTCCTTTTTCGCGTAGGCGCTTTTCAACACCTGGCCGTCCAACCCCTCGGGCTCCAGATTCACCAGGCGGAGCAGGGTCGGCACAACGTCGTGGCTGCCCGGGCTGCCCTTATGGTTGCCCGCGTCGAAGGGCGCACCCAGGAAATAGAGCGGCACCTGACGATCGTAGGCATAGGCCGAGCCGTGTGTGGTTCCCGTCTTCCACCCCACCAGGGTACCGCGCTTGGGCAACACCACCACGTCCGGTGAGTAATCCGGGGAGTAGGCGTTGCGATAGTAGGTCAGGTAGGGATCGGTGGTCGGCTCTTTGGAAGCCAATTCGTCCAGGGTGTAGGCCCGCTTGACCCAATCCAAGGATTGCATGCTGTTGGCAGCCACAAATCGGGCCTGGGCCGCATCGATGGAACGCTTGGCCAGATCCTTTTGATCCAGGTAAAGGTTGCCGCGCCCAAAATACAATTTGAGCCCGCGCCCCTTCGAATCTCCTCCGAATGCATCCACCAAGTCCTCGTTCAATTCCTTGCGCGCCTTGGATAGATCCTCCGAGTGAATGCGATGCTTGCTCGCATTCTTGGTCAGAGCGTGCTCGCCCTCCGGAAGGGGCAGAACCCCGTGGTCGGCGGTCATGGCTAATACCCAGCGACCCTTGCCCACACGATCGTCTAGCAGGTTGAACAGGACTTCGAGCCCTTGATCCATTCTCAACATGGCATCGGTCACTTCCATGCTATAGGGGCCGAACGGGTGACCCACCTTGTCAGGGGAAGATAAGCTCACACCAAGGAAGTCGGGCACATCGTCCTGGCCCAGTCCCTCTTTTATCACGATGGTCGCGGCCAACTCCAGGGTAGCGGAGTCCCCCATGGGCGACGCGGCGACTTGGCCTGCCAGGGCTTGGATATCGCTGCCCTTGGGCTCCTGACCGAATTTCCCTGCGAAGAAGTAGGGGAAAGTTCTCCCCTGTCCCCCGAAGCCGGATTCGCCCTCACGATCGTCCTTTTCGGTGCCCTTGGGCCGATCCTTCATGTCGAAGACCGGCTCCCAAACGAATCCCGCATGGGCCCGAGCCCAACCGGCGTTGTACTTCAAAACGTAATCGGGGAGCTCCGTGGAATAGGCCGTACTAGAAATGAAACCACCGCGCACGCGATCCCACCAAAATGACCCATCCGCATCGTGTCCGGCAAGGCATACGGCCGCACGGTCCTTGACGCTGACGGCAAAGGACTTGGACTTGGGGTTGTCCCTCTTTAGGTAGTCACCCAAGCAAGGCATCAGCAGGTTCTTTGCCGAATAACTTCCTGGGCCATCGTGACCCACACTGGTCACCGTGCTGGCTTCGGGATCAGCCACACAGTAAATCGACTGGCCCAGGGATCGACTGCGCATGCTGTTGCCCACGATTCCGTGGGTCCTGGGTAAGCAACCCGTGGCCATGGTCGCATGCCCGGGACCGGTCTCCGAGCTGGAGTAGGCCAGAGCAGCCCCTTCGAATCGCGCACCTTCTTTATGCAAGCGCGCCAGACCGCCGGTAAAGCTGCCCTTTAAACGCTCCATCTGGTCCGGGATGAGTTGATCCACGGCCAGGATCACGATCAAACGCGGGGTCTCGGGTGCGGCAATCGCCGTTGTCTCGCTGGCACGTGTACCGGACGGGGCATGGGGAGCGGATGCGACGAACGCCAGGAGGCCAATGAGGAGTGCTTTCATGGATGTATTCAAACCCGTTGGAGGGCTTGTTGAGTCAAACTGAGCCGCCCTAGCCTCGAACTGGAGCAGCCGGTGAAAGGGTACCCCAGGTTCTCCCGGCCCGCATAGCGCCGCAAGCCGGTAATTCACAAGCGCTTACACGATGGGGAATCCTTTTCCACCCCAAATGCGACTTCCTAAACTGGCCGATCGCTGTGAGCGGGGTATTGTCCTGTGCTCCAACGATGACGGACAAAGGCAAACCGGCTGCGAAGCCGGGACGCAAAGCCACGGGCCCCTAGTGGGCAGCCGAGCTGCCGAATGTTATCGGACCCTTCTGGACGTCTCATCCGAGGAGCGAGACGGAACTTCGGTTCTGCCTCGGACATGAGGTGTTCAGTCTAGGGGGATCAACCTTCTGAACTGACGATTGGGTCCGGCTTCGGCCGGACCCACCCTTCACCCCCTGGCGGCCAAGTTCACAAACAAACACTCACCCATGAAGACCACAAACCAGTCAACACCCCGCTTCCAGGCGGATCCCCAGGAGCTTCTCGCTGCTCCGGGTGTGGCTCGGTCTAGCTTCTTGGGCACTCAAGGCAAGGAATACCGTCGGCCGTTTCGGTCGGAGGTTGTGGCGCGCAGTTCGGGGTTGGGGAATCCCTATGTGCGCCTTGGGGCCAGCGGCCGATCGACCTGTGGGGACGGGTCGGTGGCACTATCGCAGGCCCCCCACTACGCGCTGTCCGGATGTTGGGGAACATCCGTGGGACGCGCACCCCGGCACCGAGGTCTAGCGCCTCGATATGTCGAAAGGGGATGCGTTTCGGTCTAGGCCAAAACGCACTCGACGGAGCAAATTTGCTCCAGCCGGGGTCATGGACCCGCGCCGGATTCGTCTGGTGCGGGTCCTCCTTTTATCCGAAGAATTCCCAGGCGAACCTCACCTATCGACACCTGCCACCTGGGCTTCCTTCCATTCAACAGCTACCGGAGTCCATCCGGGCCAGGCGCATTCCCTAGGAGGCTTCGCTTTCCTGGAACCGATCGCGCAGGCGATGGATCAGGCGCGTATGGATCTTGCACACGCGCGACTCCGAGAGCCCGGTGAGTTCGCCGATCTCACGCATGGTGAGATCCTCCCAATACTTCAGGTACACGATGCGGTATTCCTGATCGGTGAGCTTCTGGGCGACCAGGGCCAACAGGTCCTCGCGCGATAGTTTTTCACCGGGGACTTCGCACTGGTTGTCCGGTACGGCTTCCAGCACGGGAATCAACTCGTCTCCCCCATCGTCCATGGCCATGGATCCGGTGGGCGGCATGGGGACGCCCATGCCGAACAAGCGTTGGAATTCTTCCTCTTCCAAACCCATGGCTTCCGCCACTTCCCGGTCTTCGGGGTCGCGACTCAGCTCACCGCGTAGGGCTTCGGTGGTGCGCTTGCGCAGCTCCATGCGTTGGCGCCAAGGGCGGGGCAACCAATCCTGGGTGCGGAGCTCGTCGAGCAGCGCGCCTTTCACTCGCAATTCGCAGTAGGACTCGAAGCGCACACCACGTTCGGGATCGTATCCGGTCACGGCGGAGATCAACCCCACGCTTCCGGCGGTCTCCAAATCGCCACGGTCCACCGAACGCGGTAGACGTCCGGAAAAGCGCCGCACGATCTCCCGGGCAAACGCGTGGTATTCCACAACGAGCCGATTGCGGTTGGCTTCGCCCGGATCATTCCGGTATGCCTCCCAAAGCTCAGGGTGGGTCAGCGTGAACTTTTTGCGGACCCCATCCACGGAGTTTCCATTCCCCATCCTTCGCCTGGGGCTAGAGATGGATCTCGAAGGGTCGCGCGGTTGAAACGTACTCACAATGGGTTCTTGGGGCTCGGAAACCGCTCCCGGGTGGGAGAATCAGCGCCTGAGCACGTTCTTGGATACAAAGGCGAAGCCCCCCCGCACAACAATTCACCGCAAGGCGCACCAACAAAGCCTGACAACCCCTTCACAAGCGATCCATGAATTGGCCCCAATCGCCCAATAACCTAGGAATTCGGTAGTTCCTCCCAACACTTCCCGATTCCCGGTATCGGAAACCGCACTTCAGAAAAATACGCCTTCCTGTCCGCTCCTGACGCCGTAGGGCGACGGACGTGCCCCGCTTTTCCCCGCCCAGCTGGACCAAATCCACGCGGCATTGTGGCCAAAAAGAATGGAATCCACGGTTCCTTCCCGCACGAGTCGGCGCGGCACGCTCGCAAGGGGGCCAAGGATTGTCATCCACAGATCCGCACCCGTTCCTCATTCCATCGAGAATCCCAGGGCCGCCCGGCCCGCTCCGGCAATGTCATTGTCCCCCACGCTCTCCCCGTATTGCACCAGGGTCGCCCCCAAAACCATGGCACGAAACCGGGCCCGGCGCCGGGTGTTGGCATCGATCGAACCGTATGCCTGTTCAAAGCGTTTTCGAGCGCTTACGGGTAGAAACCCAAACAGAATCGAAAGGTCCAGAGCGGGATCTCCCAGATGCATATCCCCCCAGTCGATGATTACGGCCAACCGTTGATCGGAGTCCACCAGGAGATGCCGGGCATACAAGTCCCCATGCACCACCCGGGGGCGGCCGGACCAGGGTTCGGTGATGGCCAGGTCACGGGCCCGCTGTGCCAGGGCTTTCAGATCGGGTAGATGCGAGGAGGGCTCCAGCTGGGCCAAACGCTCTTCCAATCCCACCAATCGATAGGGCAAATCCGTTCTGCGGATTTGATCTCCGGGCAGCGCCCCTCCGCGCGCAAGCTCCTGGTCCTCCGAGTGCAGGCGAGAAAGGAACGCTCCAAGCTCGGGTGCGATCGCCACCCGCTGGGCCTCGTTCCAGTCCACGGAGCAAGCTGTGCGGCCGGGCAATTCCGGATACCCATTGAAGGGAAAAGGATACCCTCCCTGGGGCTGCCCCACGAAATGGATGTGAGGAATGGGTGCGGGTAGGGATCCACGCAAACCGGAGAGTCCCAGGGTCTCCTGCTCCATGGCCTGACGGGCGGCCTCCCGCTTGGGAAAGCGAAACACGAGTCCACCATTGATCAGAAAGGCCACGTTGTCCCAGCCCTCGCCATAGGACTCGATCGAATCCACCGTGAGCCCAGAAAACTGCCAAGCCAAAAGCTCGCGGACCAATGCACCCGTCACTTCCACCTCCGCATCCCAAGTGTTTCCCATGGCGCAGATCATAACGCCC
>JARGOW010000167.1 GCA_029212955.1 Planctomycetota bacterium
AGCGATAGTTGCAGGCCACTGTCAGGTCCAGGTTGATCGAGATGGGGGAACGTTCGGGTGCGGCCGGTGCGGCGCTGCCATCGGCATTGGCCTGGCGAACGAGCTTGCGCCACTCCACGTATTCACGCAGGTGGTCGACCACATCGGGCTGGCGCAGCTTGGCGCTGAAATCGTGGATGGCGTGGGTCAAGAGTCGCTCGGAGGGAAGGCTGCCAACAGGTCGTTCAGCATTCGGGCGCGGTGGAGGATCGGTGTTGTGCTTTGGGGGGGCTCACCCCCAAGGGTGCGGCCCAGCTTGTGCACGAAGTCGCGCAGGTGGAGTTCCATGGGATCGGGAGCCGGCACCTGCTGGTTCCCGTCGACCAGGAATATAGCGTAGTCCGAGGCTCGAATCAGGCGGTCAGCCCTGCCAGAATCGAATTGAAGCCAGGCAGGGCGGGGTCGCATTGGGGAGTCCTCCAGGAAAACCTCGCATTCCAGACCCTGGGTGGGGCCTTGGAAGTGGAATTGGACTCGAATCTTGTCCTGGCTGGGGTTGGAGTCGACCCGTATGCCTGAGACCCGGGCAGGACCCGGATCCAGCCCTTGTAGCAAGCTCAAGGGATGGGAGAGGGAGTCGCTTCCCATGTGCACGCCCCGGGAGGAGGGGGATAGCCCCATGGCGAAACGCTTGGGAGCCACCAGCGAATCCGCGCCAAAGAGCTCGCGGTAGGGGTCGAGCATCCTGGGCCACTGGCAGTTTTCCTCGACCAATAACTGAGCTTGGTCGAATGGGGCGAGATGCTGTTCTAGTCCGAGGTCGGCCTGGATTCCGTCCAGAACGAAGGGCTTTTCACAAAGCACATGCAGGCCCCTCGCCGCCGCCAACCGCAGGTATTTTGCGTGGGTCTCGGGTGGGCTGAGAATGGCGAGGGCGTCGACGGGGTGCCCATCGAGCAGGGAGTCCAGGTTCGTGTACCCCGCGCAGCTAAGGCCTGCGATGCTCTTGAGTTCCGCTGCGGCCTTGGCGTTGTTGGCTTCGCTGGTCCCCAGGAAGGCGGGGATGCGAGCGCCGGCCTTGGCCAGGAACTTGGCCACGAAAGGGCCTAGCCCCTGATGGGCTCGGCGCGCTCCAATCAGTGCAATAGACGGGGAATTCATGGTTTGTTGGTTCTTGATTCCACGCCCAGGGGGTCGTATCGGGTGCGGTATTCTTCGGGCAGATCGCGTGCGAAACAGCCGAGCTGGGGAATGTAGCCCAGGTGATCGGCAAGCCGCGTGAGGGCCACCTCGGTTTTCATGTCGGGGATTTCTCCCGTGCGTGTGCGCCGTAGGGCCTCGCCCAATTCCATGCGGAGAATTTGACCCCACTCCTCCATGGTCGAACCATCCCCATCGCCACCGTTGGCATGCTGGAGTTCGGTGGGGGCCACGGTGAAGTACAGTTTTTCATCGCCGGTTCCCGGGCTGGCAAAGGTCTCCCCTCCAAGCATTTGGAAGTGGCTTTCGGGGACCGTGGCGCCGGCTTCTTCCTCCGCTTCGGCGGCGGCCCGTTTTTGCATGCCGGCTAGGCCCGGGGGATCGCTTTCCTCGACCATGCCAGCCACGACCTCCAGGATGGTCAGGTACTCCCTGGGGTCGGGGTGGACAAATTTGGAGTCCTTGCGCAGGTAAATCGGCACCCGGGGGGCCTCCCTGAGCAGGACCTGAATCCGGCCCTGGTCGTCCAATTCATAGAGCACTGCCACCACGGCATCGCTTCCCGGCCGGTGCAGCACGTCGCACGGATAGGGCTCTGAAACGCTTCCGTCCCCGTATCGGTTCCTCACCAGCAGCCGTTTCAGGGTCAGGTAGCCCCGGTCGCAGGTGCCTTGGGAGGTGCGATCCTCCACGATTTCGATAGCCAAGAGAGTGTTGCCCATGGGCGTCATGGTAGCGGCAGGGGGTGGCTTCCAGCCCGGGGCAATCCCGATTCAAGGCTCCCAGGGGGCATTCTCCACCGAATTACGACCCAGAACCTAGGAAGACTCAATTCTGGGGGGCCCCATTGCCGAGATGCTTGCCATGCGTCTCTTCGTCCCCCTCGCATGTTTGCTCGCCATGGCCTCCTGTGTGGCTCCCCAAGCCTCCCAAGCGGAGATCATTCCCGCCCTCGAACTTCGAGGCGGAGCTTCCGAGCTCAAACAAGCCTTCAATGAACATTCCGACCGGCCCCGGTTGGTGGTTTTGGCGCCGCCCAGCTGCAGGCGCACCCTGACCGCCATGGGGGAGATCCGTGCGGAGATCGAGCATCTCTCCGCCGGAGATCCGGTGACCTGGCTGGTCATATGGCAGGACGACCTACCGGGTGATGACGCCCGGGCTGCGGATCTCGCCAGCACGGCATTGGGTTGGGAGCGCACTATGTATTTCCATGATGGCTACGGGTCCGCCAGCCGAAAACTAGCCAGGGGGACCGTGTTGTCCGGGGCTCTCGATCGGGCCTTCCTGTTTTACCCGGCTGGACTCGCGTGGGAGGAACATCCCCCCGCCCCCGCCGCATGGGTCCATTGCATGGGGAGAATCACTCCAGAGCACGGGCACGAACCCGAGGGGATGGCCCAGGCCATGACCCACCGGTGCGCAAAGCTCTGGGAGTGAATCCGCGGAGGAATTCCGCGCAATCCCCGTCACTTGCCCTTCCCGGTGGCTTCTTTCGCTGGACTCTTCTTGCGCGGGGCCATGAAGGTTTTGATCGCGAGCTTCAATCGGGCTTCCCGGTCCTTGCCGTCAAAGGAAGCCTTGGATTCTGCGCTGGCGAAGAGGTACACATGCTTGCCATGGACCATGGAATAGGCCGGGAGACCTGCGGTGTGAAGGCCCCCGGCGAGGGCGTTGGGATCCCATCCACCCAGGGCGGGCTCGAAGCGTGAGGGGTCTGCCATGAAGCGCTTGCGATTGGCTTGCGTGGCAAATCGGTAGGTGGCTCCGCGGTACTCGTGCTTGTGCTGGGGCGCACCCTTGGCCGCATCTTGCTTGGGATCATGGAGGGTGATCACGTCGAAGCCATCCGCCGCGACGCCACCGGTCAGGTGGATCCGGGACAGGTCGCGAGCGGCATGTCCGTAGTGTTTGTTCCAGGTGGAATCCGCTTTGACTTTCAGCGCGGACACGTTTCCCTTGCGCCATTTCTTGCGCGTATCCGCCAGGAAACCGTCGTAGAACAACAGAAGCTCCCCGTCTTGTATGAGGAAGGAATCGGGGTCGATGTCCACGCGATCATCCTTGGCCATGGCCCAGGCGCACCAACCCCCGTAGGCGGGTTCGTAGCGCACGGGATGGCCCTGAAACAGCATGCGGTTGCGCTCGTTGGCAAATCGATACACCACGCCTCGATGGTTCCAGGTGATGTTCTTCTTGCCCTTGGCGGGCTTTCCGCCGGCTTCTGGGAAGTACGCAACGGGGTCGTATCCATCGATGGCCAGGCTGCGCTTGCCGAGATTGAGTTTGTCCAAATCCGGGCGTAGAACCGGGGTTTGGGCGGTGGCGAAGGCCGGGAGGAAAAGAAGGGCGAAGGCAAGAAGGAGGGATTTCATGGGCTGTCTTGGGGATTGTGGTGGTTTCACGCTGGCGTTACGCAGGGGTGGCGCGTTGGTGACCCACCGGGTGGGGACAAGCCCGATTCGGGGTAAGTGATTCGGGTCCGGAGTGGTTTGGGTGTGGGGCCATCGTTCGAGTTCTTGGGTGCAAAAAAAGCCCCGCGTCCTTGGGCAGGACACGGGGCTTGTTCTTTGGTCTGTGGAAGTTACAGGCGCGTGCAGATCATCTCGAGCACCAGATCTTCGTGGCCGCTTTCCTGGGTGACATAGCGGCGGATGGTGTGGGTGTTCGAGTCTTCGATGACCATGACGCTGCGGGAGCATTGGTCGCCGCTGCCGCGGGTGACCGACATTTCACCGTTCGGTGAGTAGGGATCGGTGGGGCTCAGGGGGAGCACCATCGTGCCGTCCTGGCGGGCCCAGCCCATGGCGTAGCACTCGCTGGCCGAATCGAAGCTGAGCAGCATGGCGCTTTGGAAGGGCATATCCGCCCAGAACCCGTCGTGTTGCCCGATCAGAACGGTTTCCTGGCCATTCCACTGGTAGTTGACGGTGCCGGCGAAAGTGTCGCAGGGGCGGTTTTCGCTGTTCCAGACGTTGTAGATCACGTCGAATTCGCCACGGATCCCGTCCAGGAAGTCGTGCTGGGCACCGGTGGCAATCAGGGTGTTCTGGATGTCACCCAGGTCGTCCGTGTCCACGGAGCTGTGGGTTTGGGCGCAAGAGATGGGAAGGGTGGTCAGGAGTGCGATCAGGGCTGCTTTGGTGAGGCTTTTCATGGTTCTTGGTGGCGTGTCTTGCCGCGTGCTTCGTGCTATCCAGGCCCTGGGGGTTTCGACTATCCAGGGGATTTACTGATGGGAGAAAAGGGGGCGGGCCGTCATTTGGGGAAGAGTGGGTCGGGACGAGCCGAAATAGTGGCCTGTAGGGGCCTTCAGCGCCCCTTTTCGGGCTTGCCCAGGCCGGGTTCTTGGGTTCGGGTAGAGAGTTTTTCCCCGCCGCCGTTAGACTGTTGCCCCGTTGCAATGTGCAGCGCCCAGAGACGTCCACCGAGACCAAGCCCACCGAGTCGTAGCCTTGAAACTTCCTTCGAATCTCTCCCACAGCGATACCTTCCCCCGTCGTCACATCGGACCCACCTCGGCCGAGGTCGAGACCATGCTGAGCAAGGTCGGAGCGGACTCCATGGAGACCCTCATGGGTCAAGCGATCCCCGACGGGATTCGATTGGGACGCGCCTTGGACCTGGACGAACCCCTGGGTGAAAGCGGGCAGCTTGCCGATTTGGCCCAGGTAGCCAGCAAGAACCAGGTGCTGCGCAGTTTCATTGGCATGGGCTACTCACCCTGCATCACGCCGCCGGTGGTCCAGCGCAACATCCTGGAGAACCCCTCCTGGTACACCCAGTACACGCCCTACCAGGCCGAGATTTCCCAGGGCCGATTGGAAGCGCTGCTGGTTTTCCAAACCATGGTCTGCGACCTGACCGGTTTGTCCTTGGCCAACGCATCCCTGTTGGATGAGGCCACCGCCGCCGCGGAAGCCATGTTCCTTGCATGGAGTGCCGGCCGGAAAAAGAAGAACCGGTTTGTTGCCAGTGAACACTGCCATCCGCAAACCTTGGATGTGCTTCACACCCGCGCCGAAGCCGTGGGCATCGAACTTGTCGTGGGGGACGTGGAGAGCGAAGACCTGACCGGCGTGTTCGGCGTGCTCGCCCAATATCCGTGCACCTACGGAATCGCCCGCGACTACTCGGGACTGGCCGATCGAGTGCACGAGGCCGGCGGCTTGTTCATCGTGGCTGCGGACCTGCTGTCCCTGGCCATGCTCAAGGCCCCCGGTGATTTCGGCGCCGATGTGGCCGTGGGAACCACCCAACGCTTCGGCGTGCCCATGGGCTTCGGCGGACCCCACGCTGGCTACTTCGCCACAAGCGACAAGTACCGCCGCCAAATTCCCGGTCGCATCATCGGAGTGTCCAAGGATCGCCACGGCAAACCCGCCCTCCGCATGGCCTTGCAAACCCGCGAGCAACACATCCGGCGCGACAAGGCCACTAGCAACATCTGCACCTCGCAGGTCTTGTTGGCGATCATGGCCGGCATGTACGCTGTCTATCACGGCCCGCAGGGCATCAAGGACATCGCGACCCGAGTGCATGGTTGGACCTGCGTTCTGCGCGATGGTTTGGCAGCTGCCGGAATCGCCGTTGCGGACGGACCCTTCTTCGATACATTGAAGGTGGACCTGGGCAGCGAACGTGCTGCGACGGTGCATGCCGCAGCACGCCAGGCGGGGTTCAACCTGCGCGAGATCGACGGCCAGCATGTGGGTGTTTCCCTGGCGGAAACCACCACGGTTCAGGACGTGCAAGACATCCTCAAGGCCATCGTCGGCAAGGATTTGGACATCAGCGCCCACCTGGGAGGGGACCTGCCTACCATCCCCGCGACCCTCGCGCGCACGGGGGAGATCCTCAAGGATCCGGTTTTCAGTCAGTACCACTCCGAGCACGAAATGCTGCGCTACCTGCATCGCCTTTCGTCCCGTGACCTTTCCCTGACCACCTCCATGATCGCCCTGGGCTCCTGCACCATGAAGCTCAACGCGACCAGCGAAATGCTTCCGGTCACTTGGCCAGAGTTTGGCAGCATGCACCCCTTCGCGCCGCTCGACCAGGCCCAGGGTTACATCGAGATGATCAATCGGCTCGAAAGCCAATTGGCCGAGATCACCGGGTTCCCTGGGATCTCCCTGCAGCCCAACGCGGGCTCCCAAGGCGAGTACGCGGGCATGCTCGTGATTCGCGCTTGGCACGAATCCCGCGGGGAAGGGCACCGGGATGTGTGCTTGATTCCCACCTCCGCCCACGGAACCAACCCGGCCAGCGCCGTACTTTCGGGCATGCGCGTCGTGGCCGTGGCCTGCGACAACGACGGTAACATCGATGTGGACGACCTGCGCGCCAAGGCCGAAAAGCACAAGGACAGCCTGTCCGCGCTGATGGTCACCTACCCCTCGACCCACGGCGTGTTCGAAGCAGCGATCCGCGAGATCTGCGAGGTGGTTCATGAGAACGGCGGCCAGGTCTACATGGACGGCGCCAACATGAACGCCCAGGTCGGCCTGTGCCGCCCGGGTGACTTCGGCCCCGACGTGTGTCACCTGAACCTGCACAAGACCTTCTCCATTCCCCACGGTGGTGGAGGCCCCGGCGTGGGTCCCATTGGAGTGGTCGAACACCTACGTCCCTTCCTGCCTAGCCATACCGTACATGCGGTCGGTGGGGACAAGGCCATCCGCGCCGTGTCCGCCGCGCCCTACGGCAGTGCCGGCGTGCTTCCCATCTCCTACATGTACATCGCCATGATGGGCAGCCGTGGTTTGCAGAGTGCCACTGAGACGGCGATTCTGTCGGCCAACTACATGGCGGTCGTGCTCGAGGATCACTACCCGGTGCTGTACCGGGGTGGCGGAGGCCGCGTGGCCCACGAGTTTATATTGGACCTGCGCCCCTTCGAAAAGAGCGCTGGCATCGTGGCCGAGGACGTGGCCAAGCGCCTCATGGACTTTGGCTTCCACGCGCCGACCATGTCCTTCCCCGTGGTGGGCACCCTGATGATCGAGCCCACCGAATCCGAGTCCTTGGGCGAACTCGATCGCTTCTGCCAGGCCATGATCACGATCCGCGAAGAGATTCGCGCCATCGAGGAAGGCACCTGCGACAAGTTGGACAACCCGCTCAAGAATGCGCCCCACACCGCAGCGGTCCTGACCGCCAGCGAGTGGACCCACTCCTACACCCGCGAGCAGGCCGCCTGGCCCGCCCCTTGGGTGGAGCAGCACAAGTTCTGGCCCTACGTGGGCCGCATCGACAACGGTTACGGTGACAAGAACCTGATCTGTACCTGCCCCTCGGTGGAAGACCTGGCCGAGATCGAGGACTTGCCGGTTCCGGCCAAAGCGTAACCGGGGCGCTAGCCCTCAACAGACGAAACCCGGGGT
>JARGOW010000168.1 GCA_029212955.1 Planctomycetota bacterium
GCACACATAGCACCTAGTTTCCCCAGAAAAGGTACCCACACGGCTCTAGATCTGACCCCAAGAGCATCTCCCTTTCGACTCTAGCTAAGATCGCGTCGGTACTTTTTCGGGAGAGATGCCGTACTATGAGTGCGACTCGGTATCCCGCGGTATCCCGCTAAGAATTGGGTTAGGATGTGCCCTATCTTTCCATTTCTCGCTTCCCTCTTTCTTGAATCCAATGCGACCCGGCTTTCTCTTCCCCCTCATTCTCTCCGCTTCAGTTTCCCTGGCCGGCTCCGCACTCGGCCAAAGCGTCCTGCGCACCTACAACGGGGTGGATCTCGGCGGCGAAGATCATTTCGGAGCTTCGGTATGCGCGCTGGGTGATGTGGATTATGACGGGATCGCCGACTATGCCATCGGCGCACCTTCCTACCTGGGCGGTAGTGAAGTGCATGTGTATTCGGGCCAGTCCGGATTGGAGCTATACCAGGCATTCGGAGCGCAAGGGATCCTCCCCATCGGTCGGCAGCTCACCAGCGTGGGTGACTTGAACAACGATGGTGCCGATGATTTTGCGGCCAGCGCCCGGGACTATGACCCTTGTAATTGCCCCCTGGGAGTGAGAGTCTTTTCCGGTGTGGATGGAGCCCCCCTGTTCGATCTGTTCGGAGAAAACGACTACGACGATTTCAACAACGACCGCTTTGGCGAATCCATCGCTGGCATCGGGGATGCCAATGGGGATGGAACTCCGGATCTGGCCGTTTGCGCCCCCACCCAAGCCAACGTCAACGGATCCAAAGGCAAGGTCTTTGTCTTCTCCGGAGTCAATGGTGCCCTGCTCTGGTCTGCGGAAGGCGATCTATCCAATACCTTCCTGGGTTTTGGCACGTTGCAACCCATGGGCGATTTGGATGGGGATGGCCGCGGGGATTTCGGAGTGACCTACAAGATGTGGGATTCCCTTTCGGGGGGCATCCAGATTGGCGGTTGGCGCGCGTTCTCAGGATTCGATGGCTCCGTGATCAGTGACACTGCGGGCACCGCCGCCAGGACAATCGCATCGGTCGTGCCCCTGGGCTGGGACTCCGACGGGGATGGCCTGGAAGATTTGGCGGTGATTGGAATGGCCGCGCCCAATCAGCCCTATGTGGCCATCACCTCCATGGCAGATTTGCACACGCCCCTGCAGGAGCTCAACCTTCTCACTGGAGCGACTCCCTTGGTGGATTGCCAAACGGACCTGTCCGGGGACGGCGTTCCTGATCTGGTGATGCACTCCACTTCCACCGTAGAAGTTCGCTCCGGCACGGACTTGCAACTGGTGCAATCTATCGAAGGGGTGATCAGTAACCTGCACGGTCCGAGTGTCGGCAGTGTGGCAGTGATCGAGGACGTGAACTCGGACGGGCGATCGGACCTGTTGATAGGCTCGTTCCTGGGAGCCCCCCTTCACAACGGCCAGGCCAAGGTCGTGTCGGGCGGTGATCGCATCGGCACGGAATACTGTCACAGCGCCACCCAAAACAGCACCGGCCAGGTGGCTACCATTTGCGCCATAGGCTCCACGAACCTGACCAACGAATGGCTCAGCTTGCAGGCGAGTGATTTGCCGCCGGCCCAATTCGGCTATTTTCTGTCCTCCATGGACGCAGGCTTCACTCCCAACCCAGGCGGCAGCCTGGGCCACCTGTGCCTGACCGGCTCCATCGGCCGTTTCAACACGGCCAGCCAGGTGCAAATGTCCAGCGCCTCAGGCGAAGCCGCCCTGGAGGTGGACCTAGCCGCCATGCCCCAACCCACCGGCCCCGTTTCGGTCATGGCCGGCCAAACCTGGAATTTCCAAATGTGGTACCGGGACGTGGGCGGCAACTCCAACTTCACCAACGCGGTATCCACGGACTGGAACTAGAGTCCGTAAAACGGCGGGCATCCAGGAGGTATGGTGCCTGGTGTTCTCCGGCTCCATGTATGTGGTGGGATCATGCCTGGTACCGAACGTCCGGCGACCTTCTCGCAACCATCCCCCGGATCGCATGACACCGCCAAGGCGCCACTACCCCGATCCTCAACCCCATGGCCCCATGCAAAACAGCAATGGGGCGCCGTCCGGAGTGGGTGGTACCGCACACCCTCCCACCACCGAAGCAGGCCCGTCCCTGCCGGCTGTACCGGGCAAGAACGGGCCCCCCGAAGGTCGGATGGTCTATGCCACCCCCCTTGCTCCCTACTCCGCGGAAGTATCGCGTTTGTGCCAACCTTCGGCGGCTTTGCGCAGCTCTTCCATGGAGCGTTCCTGGTAGCGGTGGCGTTCAATGCGGCCGTCCATTTGGATAGAGATGGTACGCGCGTCGTCGGATAGGTACTTTTTGGCCCAGGCGACCCAGCCTTCGCGGGTCAGGGCTTTGATGGCTTCGATTTGCTTTTCGCGGTCCTGGAAGTCGCCCTTGAAGGTGTCGGCCAGGGTCACGTTGCGGGCCAGTTCGGCACCGAAGGTGGTGCTCTTTTGGGTCAAGGCGGCCAGGGCCGATTGGCGGTTGGCTTCGAACTCCTCGTCGCTCAGATCGTCGAGTTCCACCACGAAGCGGGCCACGTTGGAAACGAAGCGGCCGCGCAGGGAGTCGGTGGAGACCACGCTCGACTGGGAGAAGGCGTACATCATGGGCAAGCCTTCGATCTCGGTGCCAAAGGCCTGCACGATGTAGCCCGTCTGCTGCAGGGTGCGCAGGTCCCCGTAGAATTGGGGCGGGAAGAGCTTGGCCAGAACGGCGACGGCAGCACGCTGCTCGCGGCCACCGGATTCACCCTGGATGAGCATCAACGCGGCGCTGTCCTGGGCATCCACCGAACGGCGGATAATCGTGTCTTGACCCTTGGCGAACTTGAGCACGCGGCCATCGTAGCGATCCTCGGCCGAAATGATGCTGCCGGGCCCGATGCCCGCCACCAGGGTGTCCACGGTTTGCCGCACACCCTCCTCGGTCATGTTGCCATAGACAAAGGCGCGCACGCGGATCGAGTCGTGGACCCGGGAGAAGTAGTCCTGCAGGTCGGCAAAGGTCAGGGCGTCCAGGGCCTCAGCCTGCTGGCCCGGCGTGAAGTGGAACTCACGGATGGCCTCGCGGAAGGTTTCGAAGGCCTGGTCCAGGGGCGAGGACTTGGGGTAGTTGGCCAGGGCCATGGAAAACTGCCCCTTGAGCACATTGAATTGGGCTTCATCGATGCGCACCTCTTTCAGGAAGGGCACGACGAAGTTGGCCAGGGCGGGCATCTTCTCGGAGAAGCCACCGGCGGTCAGGGTAATACCCAAACGCTCGCTGGAAATGCCCACGCTCACGCCCGCTTCATTGAGCGGGTAGCTGTGGGGATTCATGGCCAGCTGCACGGCGCTGGCGTAAAGTTGACCCAGAACGTAGTCCTTGGCCGACGCCGCGTTCTTGTCATTGAAGAGCGCCACTTCCATGGCCACCTTGGGCTGGTGGAACAGGGAGTCGTGGCGCAGCCAGACGTCGCCGTACTCGGCCTCGTACTTCCAGGGCTGGTCCGCATGCTTCGCTTCCACCAGCTCGAAGTTGCTAGGGATGAAAGGGTTGGTGGCGGGCACGTCCACTCCCGTGGCGGGCTTGGCGGCGCGGAAACGGGCCAGGTGTTCGGCGCCCAGGGGCGTGACCTTGTAGCCGGCGTTGTAATGGGGCTCCACCTGATCGGTTTCACGATCCTTGGCGTACACCAGCACCATCACGTTCTCCGGGGTCAAGTGACCCAGCACCTTGCGCACGGAGTCCTGGTCGGGCTCGGGCAACAGGTAAATGGAGGACATCAGGTTCTCGTAGGGAACGCTGTGCATCATGGAGGCGCGCATGCGGGCCTCGGCCATGCCGGCATCGCGCTCGCGGAAGCGGAAGCCGATCTCCGACATGCTCTGGCGTTCCTTGAGCAGGTACTCGGGGATCTCGGGCAGGCTGCGCAGGTGGTTGAGCATGCCGAAGGTGCGCTCCACGACCGTGTCCAGTTGGGCCATGCCCTCGGGGGTCAGGGTCAGGGTCAGGCTGAAGAAGCCCTGGCGGCCGATGCGTTGGGGCCCGGCGGACAGGGAAGTCGCCAGGCCGGCCTTCTTCAGTTCCTGTAGCAAGCTCTCGCTGCCCTCGTGGCCGATGATGCCGCCCAGAATGTTGCCCGGCTTTTGACGCCAATCAAAGGAGTCTTCGGGCAATTCAAAGCGCATCCAGAGCTGGTGCACATCGGTCAAGGACTTCACTTCGACCAGCTTGCCGCGCAGGTTTTCACCCTGCAGGGGCAAGTCCACGGCGAGCGGCTTCAAGTTGCGGTTGGGCACCTCGGTGAATTTCTCGCGGATCCACTTCTCCACCTGGTCGGCGGGATAGGGGGAAACCACGGCCAGGTTCATGAGGTTGGCCGAGTACTTGGCCTCGTAGAAGGCGCGCAACTCCGCGTTGCGCACGCCGGCCAGGGTGGTGCTGTTGCCCGTGGAGAATCCGCAGTGCGGATGCTCGGGGTTCAAGAGGGAACGCCACACCTGACGGGTGCGCCAGAACTCGTTCTCCAGGTTCTTGGAGTGCTCGGAGTCCACGGCGTTGAGCTCGCGGGCCGAGAGCGCGTCGGTCATCAGGGGGTCGATGAAGAAGCGTGAAAAGCGATCGAGCGCGCCCTCGAAGGCTTCATTGCGAACCTCGAAGTGATAGTTGGTTTCGTCCTCGGCCGTGTAGGCATTGGACGAACCATCGTTCTGGGCCAGGTAGTCCTTGTAGTCCTCCGGATCGGGATACTTGCCCGTGCCCAGGAACAGCATGTGCTCGAGCAGGTGGGCGAGGCCTTCCACCCCATCGTTGTCCATGGACCCCACGTTGACCGACAGGGCCGCCGCGCTGCGATCCAAACCCGGATCGGTCTCGATCAGCACCTTGATGCCGTTCTCCAGTTGGAAGGTGTGGGTGGAAACACCATCGCCCCCGCCCGCTCCGGCCGAGGCCGCAAACAGCGTGGTGGAAACGGTGAGAAGAGAAGCTAGGGCCATTCGTCGCATGGGGATACTTTGGAGAATCACGGGGAGAATCACGAAAACGGGGCCCGGGTTCTGGGCCCCGGGCATACATCCACGGTAGTGGGTTGTACATGCCATGACTAGATCTGGTGCCTCGTTCATTCGGTACGGCTTTCGTCAAAACCATCGACTTCCCGGTCGGCCTGGCTGACGAAAGCGACAGGGATCAAGGCGCGCTCGACAGGTTTGTCATTCACCGGTCAACCCGCTAGGGTGGATAGCTCTGCATACCCAGTCATCACAATGCGCTTTCTCATCATTCTAGTCGCCCTTTGCGGCTGTCAAGCCAGCGGACCACCACACTTGTACGATGGTCCAAAACGCACGCCATCGGAGACCGCCATCATTTCCTTGGTGCCCGACCTGGATGCCCCTCCCCTCGCGAAGGGAGCTTTCATCCCGACCCTCTCCAATTTTGTTGAGGCCAATGGATACCCTGTCAATGATGGAAACCCCCTCGATGATTGGGACGTGGTGGTATTGCCCGGCAAACAAAGGTTGACCATCCAGGGACGCCACCACACCGGTCGCCCCCCCACGCTGGTTTCAAGCCTGCCCAAGCGGGAGCAAGACATCCTCAAGATCCTGCGGAAACAGATCCATTTCACGGCGGAGGCCGGGAAGCAGTACCACGTCATTGCCAGGCCCACAAAGAACCAGGCCATGTTTGAATACTACGTGCTTTGCGAAAAGGCCGAGTTGCCCGATGTGGTGTGTCACACGCTAGGCCGCACAGACAAACTGCCCGACCTCCAACTTGGCCCCGATTGGCTCCCCATACAAGGATGGGGAAACTGGAGTCGGCAATACCAGTCCTATGTTGGCATTGGAGAAAGGCCAATGAAATGGACCAAGAAAGTCATTCTGGCATCCAGCACGGATGCCGCTTTGAGCAGCGGGTTTTCCTTGGAGTCGGTCACAAAGACAACCGGAAGGGACATGTATTTGCAAATGTCAGCGCCAGGCTCAAGGATCTACGACCTGCAGATTGGGGACGACCATTGGGTGACCAGATGGCGCAGTGCCTACAAGGATGGCAAGGGCCTCTGGGGAGTCACTGTTTACCGCGTGCATGGGCCAGACATTGTGATGTTGGCCTACGGCGGAATGGAGTCCAGCGATCCGGGGGTCTTGGACCAATGGACCCAGCGCTTCTTGGAGGCCAAGCTTCCCACTCCTCGGTAGCTCGAAAAGCCGGGCAGGGCGGTCAGAACGGGACCTACTTCCTACGCCTTAGCGCAGCGGGTCTATTCACCTGCGCAAATGGCGACTTTGCAGTACGGGCCTCAAGCGAGAATGCAGCACCGCGGCCGAGCCCGTGCGCATGGGCGAACTTACGAAGCTGGGCGAGCCCATGGCTTTGAGTTCAATTCTAATAAAATCACCCAATAGAATTTCGGTGTCAGCTTCGAGAGATGCCCGGAGAAAGCCAGCAGTGAGTCCGAGTTGATTTGCATGCGCAGGCCTGAGTGGATCGCGTGACCCGGACAATGAGAGGCGGGCCGGTGCCGAGTCCAATCGGTTTGTTACTCGAACCGCACCGACAGGCCATCTGTGAAGTTGGAAGTATTCCCTGGGTTTTGATCGCGAAACCAGCATTGAAAATTCAAAGTCTCGCCTGCTTCGATTGTGACGTGGCCTAGGGCAGTGGGGAAATTTTGTAGGTCGATGGTTGCTTCTATGCGGCCTGTCGCTCCGGAGTTTTGAATCGAGGAGTGGTGGCGTCCAACCGAGTCCGTTCCACCCAGGCAGAGGTAACCCGAGTAGCTTCCAGGGTTGATGACGAAGTCCTGCCCCCGCGAGTTGATGAAGTAGCCGTACTGACCCAGGGGCAAATCTTCGGCGTGCAAGGCGAACGTATTGACCAATGGGTCCAAGGAACCACTGAAGGATAGATGCGCGGAATGACCCGACGAATTGGGTACGGAGACACCGCAGTAGTTGGCGACCTGCGCCTTCAATTCGAAAAGATAGGCGGCTCCCGAGTATGAGGCATTGTTGGAGGCTTGATTTCCGTTGATCCCGGTGGCGTCGCTGCTCTCCAACCTGGCACCCACAACCAGCAAGGAACCCGAAAGGGCCACGGAACATGCGAAGCGGTCGTTGGCATCCGTGTTCGATGCCTTGAGATAGGCCCGCTGACTCCAGGCTCCCGCATTTCCCTCAAAAACATAGGCCGCCCCGGAAGCCCAGGCCCCGGTGTCGCTCTGGTTTCCATTGACCCCCGTTGCGCTGCTGCCTTCGTACTGGGCCCCCACCACGATCGTTTCCCCAAAGATTGCCACCGCGTCACCGAACCAATGGTCATTCCGCGGATTCGAGGCCTTCAAGTAGGCCTGCTGGCTCCAAGTCCCTCCACTGCGTGCAAAAACATACGCCGCCCCGGAATCGGAAGCGGAGTTGTTTCCCTGATCCCCATTCACGCCAGAGGAGTGGCTATCCTCCCAGCGCGCACCAACCACAAGTACATCACCCGATACAGCCACCGCACCGCCCAACTGA
>JARGOW010000169.1 GCA_029212955.1 Planctomycetota bacterium
AACGCGTTCAGCACCCTTCCGGGAATCGGAGGCAGCCGCGCGGACTCCTTTGCTGGAGCTGCCAACTACGAGAAGAAGGGCAGCTTCACCGCCCGCTTGACAGCGGTCGTCGTAGATTCCTTGCCCAATGGCAATTTGGTGATTCGCGGCCGTCGTGAGATTCGAATCGACCAAGAGGTCAAAGTCATCGAGATCGGGGGAATCATCCGCCGCCTCGACGTGGCTTCGGACAACACGGTCATGTCGGAGCAGGTAGCGGAAGCTCGTGTGAGTTACTCGGGCACCGGTCCCCTGACCAACTCCACCCGCCGCCGTGGATTCAACGGTTGGCTGCACGGTGTGCTCGACTGGATCTGGCCCTTCTAATCCAACAGGAAACATCGCTATGAAGAACATCATCCAATTCCTGATCGTGTCGGGATTAACCTGCACCCTGGCTCTCGCGCAAACCGGAAACTCCCGGACCGAGCTCGAGCTAAAGCTCGACAGTTCGAACCTCAAGGACCCCGTTAGCTCCGGTTTGGTTTCGCGTTCGCGGTACCAGCGCGGCAATCTCCCCCTTGGCAAAGGGGTCAACCGCCCGGCTATTGCACGCACCATCAGCACGCCCATTGGGAGTGTTGTAAATGTGCGCGGCATGGAAGCCAACGCCATCTCTGGCTTCGGCGTGGTGACCGGACTGGCGGGCACTGGCGACTCCGGCGATCTGGTCAAGAACTTCATGGCCAACACCCTGCGCAACTACGGAATGACCGTGGATGCGACGACCCTGTCCTCGAAGAACATGGCCGTGGTGCGGGTGGAAGCGGAGATCCCTCCTGGAACAAAGCCGGGTTCGACGATCAACGTTCGTATCTCGACCATTGGCGATGCGAAAAGCATTTCGAACGGTGTTCTCGCCAACTGCGAGCTGTTCGGCCCCAACTACAACTACGTGTACGCCACCGCTTCGGGTCCCATTACGACCAATGCTCAATCCGCAGCGGGTGAGTCGGGCTCTGCCACCAAGAACCACAACAATGTGGGCGTTCTTCCCGCGGGAGGCAAGGTGCAGCGCGAAGTCCCCACGAGCATCACCAATGATCACGGGTTCATTCACCTGGACGCAAAGATGGGTCAGGGCACGTTCGGCAACATGATCGCCGTAGCGGAAACCATCAACCACATGTACCCCGGTGCGGCCACCGTGAACACGGACGGTCGTACGGTCAAGGTTGCCGTCCCGGTGGACTTGCCCGAATCCGGCCATGTGGCCTATCTGAACAGTTTCCTCAAGCAAGAGATCGAAAGTGACAACGCCCCCCGCGTTGTGATCAACGAGCGAACGGGAGTGATTGTGATCGGAGGCGATGTGCGCCTGCGCCCCGGCGCGGTCGCCCACGGAGCCATTGTGGTCACCGTTGCTGAGTCGCCGCAGGTGAGCCAGCCCGGCGCTCTTTCCGGTGGCACAACCGAGACCACTCCTCGCACCGACATCCTCATCGATGAGGAACCTGGCGCGCTGACAGCAATCCCTGAAGCGGTCACGCTTCAGGAGGTCGTCGATGTGCTCAACGTGCTCGGAGCTTCGCCCCGGGACCTCATCAGTATCCTTACCGCGTTGTCCGACGGTGGCCTTCTGGTCGCTGACATCCGGAGGCTCTAATGGACGGCTTTGCAATCTCTGGCCTGGAATCCAGCGCCAGTCAAAACATCTCCAAGGCCCAGCTGGAGCGCGCCCAGAGGTTGGGTGACAACGAGCAGGTGACCAAGGCTGCCGTGGAGTTCGAAAAGCTCATGTCGACCATGCTCGTCAAAGAGATGCGTTCGTCTCTGAAGGACGGGTTCTTCCCCTCTGGACCCGGCAACGACACCTACAACGCGTGGTTTGACGAAAAGATCGCCGAATCCCTCTCCAGAACCAATGCGCTCGGCCTGGCCGGGCAACTGAAAGCTTCCATGGGCGCGCCCACCACGGCCCCCATCGACAACCCAGGAGAAAGCCATGACTAGCACTCTCTCAATGCCCCAAGCGCTTTGGAATCATCTGAGCGCGTGGGTTCGCGAAGAAACTGCGGCCCAGGATCAACGCCTTGAGTCTTTGGAGCAGCTTCGGTTGTCCATGACCCAACGCAAACCGGAGGTCGTGGACGGCATTCTTGAAGCCGTCCAAGAGCAAGACAAAACCAGTCGCAGCCGTGAAACCAAGCGCCAAGCGATTTTCGCCAGCCTCGGCAAGCACTGGCAGGTGAATGCGAATGTCCTAACCCTGCGCAGTATCGCTTAACGTATGGGAAGCGACGGTGAGGAACTCATGGAACTGCGCAAGCAGTTGGCCGAAAAAGCTCAAGCCGTTGCGACGGCCAGCCGCATGGTCAGCGCCACCGCGCACATGCACCGTTCGGTCATTCTCGATGTTCTCAATGTGCTCTTCGAAGGGCACACCGGGGATCCCCTGGAAGAGCAAGGCCGTCTTTTGGATGCGGAGGCATAAATCATGTCAAGTCTAGGACTCTCTGTCGGGTTGCGCGGTTTGCGCGCCGCCCAAGCACAACTGGACACGGTTGGGCACAACATCAGCAACGCAAATACTCCCGGGTACAGCCGTCAGCGTACGGATATCTCCGCGGCTACGCCGTTGCGCATGCGCGGCGTGCTCTTGGGCACGGGCGTGGACACCCACAGTGTCCGTCGAATCACCGATGACCTGTTGAACAATCGGATTCGGGCTCAAGTCTCAGTGGCGGAGAGCTATGGCATCCAGCTGCAGGGCATGACCCGGGTGGAAGAGCTACTTTCCGAGCCTGGCGAAAATGGATTGGGTTCTCTGTTTGACGGCTTCTTCAGTTCCGTGGCACGCCTGTCGACCGAGCCGGGCGATGAGGTTCTACGGAACTCGATGGTGCAAACCGGACTCAACTTGACGGACGAGTTCAATCACTTGAGTTCCTCCTTGCGGGATGCTCGAGAGGACAACTTGCAGGAGTTGAGCTTCCACACCGAAGAGGCCAACCGTTTGGCGGAGGGCATTTTGCTGCTCAACCGCGAGATCGTGGCGATCGAAGCCTCCCAGCAACCCGCCAATGACCTGCGCGACCAACGCGAGGTTCAGCTGCGTGAGTTGGCGGAGCAGGTGGACATCCAATACTCCGAGCAACCCAGTGGAGCGGTGCACGTCACCGTGGGTGGTCGCGTCATGGTTGGTAGTCAAACCACCTACGACCTCTACCTTGAAACGGACGCGGATGGCAAACCGGAACTGTACATGGAAGGCAGTGCGCCTCCCTTGCAGGCGGGAAGCGGACAAATCGGAGGCTTGCTCAGCTTCCGGGATGAATTCCTACCCAACCTGCAGTCCCAGTTGGATGACCTGGCCCGCAACATGATCCTCGAGGTCAATCGATCCCACAGTACGGGTACGCCGGAGTCCGGCGGCTTTACCTTGCTCTCCAGTGAGGAGTCCGTACCGGGGGACAGCAGTGCGGAACGATTGGGTACGCAGCTATCGAGCGCGGGACTTCCATTCGACATTCAAAACGGTCGGCTCTACGTGAGCCTCCAGGATGACTCCACAGGGGAAATCCGTACCGAGGCCATCGATATTGACCCCGACCGCATGTCGGTACAGGGATTGCTAACCGCATTCAATGAGATCGATCATATGAATGCGGGTTTGGACTCCCTGGGGCGTTTGAACCTGTTCAGCGACTCGGGTTACAAGTTTGACTTCAGCGCTCGCTTGGATGGGGAGCCCGACGATGCTGGCAGCTTTGGCGGAGGACGTGGCACCCTGGGCTCTTCCTTGGCCGGTCCTTACAACCTGGCCACCGGTAGCACCGTGGTATTGGACGGCGGATCGGGTCCGGTGTCCTTGACCTTCCAGACCGGCGATTTCGACGACATCGCCAATGCGACAGCCATCGAGATTGCCAATGTGATCAACTCGGACCCGGCCATGTCAGGTGGCGGTGTTCGTGCCGCCGCTGTGGGGGATCGTTTGGTTTTCCAGAGTTTGAATGAGGGCTCCGGTGAGTCGGTTCAGATCGCAGGCGGAACGGCCATGGGAGCCCTTGGCTTCGGCATTGGCGAAAGCGCGACGGGCCGGGACACCGGCCTTTCGGTGGAGGCCTTCGGGCGCTATACCGGAGACACCAACCGGACGGTTTACTATCAACCGCTTGGCGATGGTGTGATTGGAAGCACGCCCGGGCTCCAGATCCAGGTGGTCAGTGAGGATGGTTCCCCCGTGGCCGTATTGGACGTGGGAGAGGGCTACGTTCCTGGAACTCACCTGGACGTGGGCGATGGTTTGGAGGTCAGCTTTGCCTTTGGCGAGGTGTCGGCCACCAACCGTGAAGTGTTCAAGCAAGATTGGATCGCGGACTCGGATTCCAGCGACATCCTGGTCTCCTTTGGCGTGAATTCGTTCTTCGTGGGCGACAGCGCGGATTCGCTTGGAGTGGCGGCGGATATCCAGGAGAACCCCAGCCGACTTTCCTACTCGAGCCTTGGTACATCGGGTGACAACGGTTCCCTGTTGAAGATCCTGAGTCTGCAAGACACCAGCGTGGACACCCTCGGGGTATCTATCCCTGAATTCTATAGCCAGGTGGTGGGCGACGTGGGCTTCAACATCGCGACCACACAAAGCGCATCGGCCGTGGCCGACGGCCTTGTGAACTCGCTGGACTCCCGAAGGCAAGAAGTCTCGGGCGTCAACGTGGATGAGGAATTGGTGGACATGATCAAGTTTGAACAGTCCTACTCCGCATCGGCGCGTTACATCCAAGTCATTCAACAGCTCCAGGACACGGTGCTCAGCATCATCTAGTCATGACCATACGACCCACACAACGATCGAACTTTGATCAGGTAGCCGCCGGCATCCGCCGCAACCTCATCAGCCTGGTACGCGCCCAGGAGCAAATCGCCACAGGCAAGCGCATCCTGCGTCCATCCGATGATGGAATCGGGACGGCGATTTCCATGTCTCTGAGTCGCCAGAAAGCCGGTGTGGAAGCACACCTGACCAGCGTGGAGTCCGTACAGCCGGTGCTAGCCACAAGCACACTCCAGCTCGAGGAAGCCTCTTCCTTGTTGACCGAATCGCGCGCCTTGGCCCTGCAGGCCTTGAACGGAACCCAGTCCCCCAGCGATCGTCGTTCCATCGCGGACCAGATCGATCAAATCGCGTCGAACCTGTTGGAGATTGCCAACGCTCAGTTTGGCGATCACTACCTTTTCGGCGGCACCGAAACGGGCCATCCGCCCTATTCGGAACTGGACGGCTCCGGTAGCCAATTCGTGGACTACGAAGGCGACAGCCTGCAAAAGCGGATCCGGATCGGTAAGGGGACCTTTGTGGACATCAACCTCCCTGGCAACCAGGTGTTTAGCGGCGACCAGTACCGCTCCACCGACTACGCGGGAATCACTGGAATCGCCAATGGAACCGACTCAAACAGTGGTTCGGGCTACACAAGTCTGGAGCTCCGCACCGATTCGGTGGCGGGGGCTGCGGTCGGCGGGTTGGCCCTGGCTGTTGGAGGAGACAATACGATCCTCGGGGACCATGTTTTGGAAGTGGACGCTGCAAACCGCACGGTGAAACTGGGCAATGGCAACGTTGTCGGAATCCCCACACCCGCGCCGGCGTCGCTGGAGGTCACCGACGAAGACGGTTCCTCCGTGTTCATTGATTTCTCCGGATGGGGTGGCGCCTTTGTGACCACCACATTGACCGGCGAAGGTTCGATTTCACTCAATGGGGAGCCCTTTGTGGCTTTGGACAGAACGGACACAAACTTCCAAATGCAGGACCCGAAGACGGGCAACCTGGTTCACCTGGATGGAACGGGCGTGACACGTGCAGGAACGGAACCTGTTGCGTTCAACGGCGCCGTCAACCTGTTCGACACGCTTCGCGGAATCGCAGCGGATCTGCGTTCGGAGGATTCAGACCTGGAAGACGATCGCAAGCGTGTGTCGCTTCGGTTTGATGAGCTCGTTGAAGGGCAGGAGCGACTCCTGACCGGCCTCGGCAAGCTTGGTTCCCGCCACGAGCGTTTGAACACGACCGAAGTCCGTTTGCGCGACTTGTCCACCGAACTGGAGGGTTTGCGCTCCAACGTGGTGGACGTGGACATCGCCACGGCCGCCCTGGAACTCCAGGAAGCGGAACTTTCCCTTCAATTGACCCAGTCGACCGGTGCGCGACTGATGCAGCAATCCCTCCTGAACTATCTCGGCTAAGTCCATGGAACCCAATTCAATTCAGCCCCTCTTTGGGCGCAACGGAAGCCTCTCCGCTGGCAAGAGTGAGGCCAGCGAGCCCCAGGGGGCGGCTTTCAAGGCCCTGCTCGACGGACTTGAGCGCGAAGCCCGCGGACTGAGTCAATCCTCGGAACAACTGGCCGATTCCAAGGGATTGGCCGATGCGGTGGGCCAGTCCGAAAGGGCTATTGAGCAAGCGCGCGTATTGACCGATCAACTCCTCGAGGCCTTCCGGGCCAATCAGACCCGTACAGGCAACGCCTAGGCAGAAACACCATGACTATCAGCACCGTTCAACGCTTTCGTTTGGCCAACGACCTCATCCAGCAGGTTTTTGGCAAGGATCGTGACTTGGCTTCCGAGTTCCCCCTCGTCTTCGATCCGAGCTTCCAGGGTTCCCTGGTCGGCTTGGAGGTCGATGACAGCGTGGTCAGCGCCTGCGCCATTCTGCCCCGGGATATGATCTTCAACGGTTGGCTCTTGAAAGTGGGCATGATCGGCTCCGTGGCCACCGAAGAGGGACATCGCGGCAAGGGCTACGCCGGCCAGCTGCTCCGGCAGGCGGAAAAGAACCTGTTCTGCGAAGGAGCTGTGATCTCCATGCTTTGGGCCGATGAGGCCGCCTTCTACGAGAAGAAGGGCTACATCCCGGTGGGTTGCGAGGTGGACTATGCCCTCGCCGTCACCGATGCCAACAAATTGCCTTCCTCGGAAGGTGTACGCTGGATCGAAACCCGTGACCACGCGGCGATCCATGCCTTGTATGTGCGCCACTCCCACCGCGCCGATCGGACCCTGGCCGAATCGAGCACCCTAATGCACGGCCCCGGAATCGCTGGACTGGTGCGCGAAATCGACGGTGAAGTGGTCGGCTATGCCCTCATGGGCCGCGGCCACGATCTGCAAGGCGTTGTGCACGAATGGGGTGGCGATACGAGCCACGTCCTGTCCTGCCTGCGCGCCTTCCTGGACAACATGCCCGAAGAAGCCACCACGATTTATCTGATGTGTCCTGTCACCGCAGTGGATATGCGCAAAGGGCTTCTGGACTTGGAAATCCCCGCACTGGAGGGTGTTCTCGCCATGGCTCGAGTGCTCGATATGCCCAGCATGGCCAAAGTATTCCAACGCTTCGGCGACCCGCGCCTGCGCACCGCGGCCGACGAAGAGTCCATCCGCCTCACGGGCCCCAAAGGATCCATCGTGCTGGATCGCCGCCAAGCCCTGCTCGCCACCTGGCCCCCCCAAGCCAACCGTGGCGTGGTCGAAATCATCGAAAAGGAAACCGGAATCC
>JARGOW010000170.1:0-3584 GCA_029212955.1 Planctomycetota bacterium
AAAGCGCCAAATCGCCTCCCAAGAATCCGAAACCAGCGCTGCTGACGCCCATCTCCAGGAGTTGGCCCGCGGAATCGAAGCCCAGGTGGCGAAGATCCGCGGCCTGGAATTCAAGCGGCCCGTGGAGGTGCATTTCGCCAATAAGGAAACCTTCATCCAGTACTTCCGCAGCATGGAGGAGCGCATGGGGGGGGCGGAAAAAGCCGAGCGCGATCGTCGCCTGGCCGTGCTGTTGCAGCTGGTTCCCAGTGATTTGGACCTGGGTGCGCTCCAGGAGGAGCTTCTCGCGGGACAAGTGGGCGGCTTCTACGACCCCGCCGAGGATGCCTTTTTCGTGATGGAGGGCCTGGGGGATGACCTGATCCGCATCATCATGGCCCACGAGCTGACCCATGCCCTCGACGATCAGCACTACGACCTGGGGGCCAAGGACTTGGAGCTCCAGCACAGCACAGACGCGGTTTTGGCCCACCATGCCGTGATCGAAGGCAGCGCTCAGGTCGTCATGAAACGCTGGTTGATGAAGAACCTGAGGAGTCTCAACCGGAAGGCCCTTATGGATTATGAAGAGAAGGCGAACACGGAGGACCTGATGGCCGCACCCCGCTATGTGTGGAAACCGACCCTGGCCCTCTACATGCAAGGCGAGGCTTTCCTGTGCCGCAAATCCAAGCTTTCCATGTTTGCCAAGGCTGAAATCGCCGACCTGGACCACGCCTTCGGTCAGCTGCCCACCTCGACCGAGCAGATCCTGCACCCCAAAAAGTACTGGTCCGAGGACCTGATCGACCTGCCCCACGCCATCGAGCAGGATATCTCCAAGTTGCCCCCGGGCTGGTCTGGCTACCACACCGATGTGCTCGGGGAGCTGTTTTTGGGCCTCTTGAGCGTCCCTGCCGAACAAGATTTGGATCCCATGGCGCTCTTGACCCTTAAATATACGGATGAAAGCACCGGTGGCTGGGGAGGCGACCGGGCCCAGATTCTGACCAAGGGGGATGCCCACGTTTTGGTGCTCGACACCCTCTGGGACACCAAGGCCGATGCCAGGGAATTCGCCAAGGCCCTGGGCCAGCGCGAGATCCTTGAGGACGCCACACGTGGAAAGGCTGATTCCCTGGTGCAATTCAAGCCGGGGACCCGTTGGGTGCGCCTGGTGGCTTGGACTGCCAGCTCCCGGGAAGAGGCCCAGGAAGTCGCAAGCTCCATCCAAGCCTCGGCCTCCCGATTGGGTAAGATCTCGGCTCCCAAGCCCCCGGCGGAAAGCGGCACCGCCAAATGAGTCGCTTTCGGACCCGAAGGGGGCTGCTGCCACGCCTACCGCGCTCGCTTCCCGGGATCGTACCGTACACACACAAATTCGAGCCACGTCCATGCACTCCAACCGACGCACCCTGAATTTCATCGCGACCGCCCTTTTCCTGCCGGTCCTGATTGGAGGTTGTGCCTCCAACGGCAAGGCGGTGGAGCCGCCCCCGATCCCCGAGCCCCTTCAAGGTACGGAGATCTTGCCCGATCCCGTGTGGCCCGAATCCGCCCCGCTCCAGAAGCGTTTCGCACCCATCGACGTGGAGCGCTACGACATTCGGGTTGCGCTTTTGCCCCTGGCCAAGTCGATCGATGCCCGCGTGACCGTGGAATTCCGCGTGACGAGCTCAGCGCCGATCCGCGAAGTCGAGTTGGATTTCGAAGGCCTCGCGGTTCAATCCGTTGTGGATTCGGACAACCGTGAGCTGGAATTCCGCCACGGGGCCGGAAGCCTGATCGTGGTCATGCCCAACGAGTTGGAAGACGGCGATATGGCGTCGTTCACTGTGGCCTATTCGGGTCAACCCCACGCGGGTTTGTACTTTGTTCCCGATGGGGGAGACGGGGGTTTGGCCGGCCAGGTGTTCACCCAAGGGGAGTGCGAAGATACGCGCTACTGGTTGCCTTGCGCAGATACCACCACCGATCGCGCCATTTGGGACATGACCGTGACCATGCCGGCGAACTGGGTTTCCCTGGCTGCTGGCGACCGCCTTTCCTCCCAGGTTGAGGGTGGTGTGAACAAGGAATTTTGGCGCATGACCTCGCCGACTCCGCCCTACCTGATCTCCCTGGTGGCGGGTTCATTCGACCGAAGTCAGGTTTCGAAGAGCGGCATTCCCATCGAACTTCTGCTGCCGGAGGATCGCAAGAACCAGGCCGCCGCCATGGCTCATCTGACCAGTCAAACCCTGGAGTTCATGGAGGACTTCACCGGGCGCGATTATCCCTATTCCAAGTATGGCACCAGCTGGGTCGAGAATTTCCCCTACGGTGGGATGGAGAATGCGTCTGCCACAACCCTCACTGCCAACGCTTTGACCGGGATGCGTGGCATGCGCGATCGCAGCCCGCTCGGGCTCATCGCCCACGAGACCGCGCATCAGTGGTTCGGCGACTTGCTGACCTGTGAGGACTGGTCACACATTTGGGTGCAGGAGGGATTTGCCACTTTCTGCTCTTCGGAGTTCCTGCGAACGGTGGAAGGGGAAGCCGCCTATCTGGCCAAGTGGATGGAGATGCGCGACCGATTCTTGGATCAGGACTTGAGCGAGCCGCGGCGCGGACTTGTGCACGCCGATTGCATCGACCCCATGGATCTGTTTTTCACGGGGCATGCCTATCAGGGTGGAGCCCTGTTCCTGGGCTATCTGCGTTCGCACATCGGAGAAAGTGCTTTCCGCCGTGGCGTCCATCTATACGTGGGAGCCAATGCAGGCCGCTCCGTGAACACCGATGACCTGCGCGATGCCTTCGAGCGCGCAGCCGGACGTAGCCTGCGCCGCTTTTTCACCCAATGGGTAAACCAGGCCGGGCACCCGGAATTCGAAAGCAGTTGGCGGTTTGATTCCGAGCGCAAGCGCGTTCTGATCTCCCTAAACCAGGTCCATGAAGTGGAGGACGGACTGCCCCAAATCTTTGGTGGCAGCATGGGCGTGGAGATTCGGCTCCCCGAAGGCCGGACCTATCACCGCATCGACTTCTCCAAGCGGCGCCAAGCCATCGAGTTGCCCTGCGAAAGCACCCCAATCTGGGTGCGATTGGACCCCGAGTGCGTGCTGCCCGCCAAGCTGACCCAGAAGCGCTCGGAGCGTGACTGGTTGATTCTGGGCGAGGCTGGAATCGGACCCGGGGAAGAGGACAACAATCCATTCGACGTGACCGCACGGTTGCGCGCGATTGCCCATTACCAGAAAAACCTGGACGACATCCCCGATCCGCTGCGTCAAGCCCGCTTGAATTTGGTGCGTCGTTTGGCCCAGGCCGACCCCAATCCCTATGTGCAGGAAAGCGCGATTCAGGCGCTCTTGAGCCTGAGTGGTGAGGATTCGCGGGAGGCCATGCGCTTCCTGGCGCGCAGCTCGGATCACACCGGAGTTCGCGTGGCCGCTCTCAAAGCCATGGCCGGCTTGGCCCCCGTGGAAATCACGGCGGGCTTTTCCAAGGCGACCTACAACGTGGGCCACTCCTGGAAAACCATGGGTGCAGCCATGGCGCTTTGGGTCCATGCGGATCCGGCTTCGGCTTGGGAGCGTATCCAAGTGGAGGGCGAGACC
>JARGOW010000170.1:3594-7540 GCA_029212955.1 Planctomycetota bacterium
GTTGGTGGCCGCCTCGGCAGGAATTCCTGACTCCCAACGCCTTCCCTGGTTGATGGGAAAGTCCGGTTCGGAATGGGGTGGAAGTCGACTGCGCCATTCGGCTCTGGCCGCCCTCGGTCAATATTCGGACCGATCTGAGGTGCGTGATCTGTTGATCGAGACCTTGAAGTCCCCTTTCTTTGGTGCCCGGAGCGCGGCCGTGAAGGGTTTGATCGCTCACTTGGACGCCGTGGGCCGCCAAGCCCTCATCCGTTACTACGCGGACTTGACCGACGTGCGGCAGCGACGCGCGATCGAACAGGCCTTGAAAGCCAACCCCGCCAAGCTCATCACCCTGCCAGTTTCCACACGCTGACACTTTGGAGGTGGGGTGGTGCGGGCCTTTTCCGGGCTTCCGCTACCACCGGCGAATTGTGAAGCGGGATCCGCGCGCCGATTCGGTGCCGTCGGTTTGCCTTGCAAGCACCTGGTGCCAGGGACCCGAGGGTTCCTGGGGGAAGGAACCCGCGGGGGGCTCCCCGCACACCGTGCGGTAGCGGTTACCATGCACCCATGGCATGGATTCAAACCGTTGACCCGGAAAGGGCAGAAGGGGCCTTGGCCCGCTCGTACAAAGCCGCGCAAGGCCGCGCCGGCCAGGTGGCTGGAATCATCCAGGCGATGAGCCTTTCGCCCAGCATCCTGGACGCATCCATGGGCCTCTACATAAAGGTCATGTACGCCCCCGGCGGCCTCACCCGCCGCCAAAGGGAAATGCTTGCCGTGGTCGTAAGCCGCGCCAACGATTGCCACTACTGAGTGCAATCCCACCTGGGCGACCTCCGTGAAGAGGTCCAAAAAGAATTCGGCACCATCGACGAAACCTGGCTCAACACCATCCGCGACAATTGGCGCACCGCGGCCCTTACCCCGGTCGACCAAGCCCTTTGCGCCTACGCCGAAAAACTCACCCGCACCCCGGCCGCCATGACCGAGGCCGACCTGCAACGCTTGCGAGGCCTAGGCCTCGAAGACAAGACCCTCCACGACGCCATCCAAGTCACTTCCTTCTTCAACTACATCAACCGCATAGCCGACGCCACCCACGTGGACTTGGACCCGGGCATGGACCCGCGGTAGGGAAGACAGGTAGGTAGAATGGGCGCGCAAATGAAATCAATTGAAGAGGAATGGATGGTCCAATTTGGACATGTAGCCCCCTTGGGTTACGTGTGCCGGGTGGAGTTTTTGGATAGATGGCTCCGAATCCATAGCCTGCCCGAATCCAAGCGTTATCCCGACAATGAAGGGGAAATGGGGGAGCTCCTCCTGAGGCACAACGAGGTGGCGACCCATGTTCTGGGGTTGCATGGAGAGTGCATTATGGTCACAGGTCGGGGCGTATTGTCGCCAGGGGTCATCGAATCCGCACCTTGGCCCGACCATTCACAGTCCATGGAGCGAATGCCTGGGCTAGGCTACCAAGCGGATGAAGATTGCTTGATTGAGTTCCACGGGAAGAGGTTCATTTGGGAGCCAGGGAAGTTTGACTCTTTGATTCGCGATGTGGCAGAGGAGAGCGATGGGAACATTCTTTTCTTTAGTCCTTCGATGGGAACCATTTATTGTCCCTATGACGGTGGTGCCGATTTGATCCTGGCGCACCCTGAACTTGTTCCACCGCTCAAGGAACGCTGGGCAAGCTGGCTCTCTGCCCTGGAAAGCGGGTTGTAGCCAAAGCCGTTTTAGCCCGGGCTAAATGCTAGGTTGCTATTTTGAAAGCGCAGTCAACCCCTCCAATCCATAAGTGCCAACGCGCATGGGAGCCCGCGGCATTGCCGGCACCCCCTACGTTGATCTAGATCCGGGCATGGGTCCGCGGTAGGGCAGCTCTTGATTGGCGACAGAGGCTCTCAAGCGCAAACCATTTCCATCGGAGCCGGATGGATGCTGGTTCAGATTCTCCAGAGCCGAAAACTGGGTTCAGAACCCGCTGGAGGGTCATTGTCGAAACCCAGGCCTGATAAAGTGATCCAATGCAGATCTCTATTGAAGTCAAAGTGGCCGCGTCTATCGACCGGGTCTGGCAAGCATGGACTCGCCCCCAGGATATCCAGCAGTGGAACTTCGCCTCCGATGAATGGCAGTGCCCGGACGCGCAAATCGACCTGAAACCCGGAGGGCGGTTTTCCTATCGCATGGAAGCGAAGGATGGGTCCATGGGATTTGATTTCAGCGGCACCTTTACCAAGGTGACTCCGCATCAGTCGATCACTTTTGAGTTGGGAGATGGTCGTCCGGTTGTGGTGGAATTCGAAACCGATCGCAAGACCGTGACCGTTCGGGAGACCTTCGAAGCGGAATCGGAGAATGCCGCCCAACAACAGAAGCAAGGCTGGCAGGCGATCCTGGACAACTTTGCAAGATTCGTGGAAGGCGAGTGAGTGCGCCCGATTCCGGCTCGCATCACACAAGGAGGCTCTGCAGTCAACCTCTCCAATCAAACCCGTTCACCGAGGTGATAGCGGGCCGTGTTCGTTGGCCCGTGGAGGCAGAGAGTCGGCCGAGCGTAGTGGCGGCCCGGTCGTGCGGCTTTTTAAACTTCCGCGCACGGTCAACGCCCCGCGAGCTTGGAAGCCCAGCCGAGCACAATGACCAGGTCGCCATCGTTTGATCCGAGCTCCTGCATCGCGAGGAACCGGCCGGAGCTGGCTTCGCTTGGGCCATACAAGGTCGTTCCTTCCTCTGCTTGGCCGATGAGTTGGGGGGGGCCCAGGATTGGTTCGGGGTCCGTCTCCAGGGCGACGCGGTAGAGCTCGCGCTCCTTGTTGACGTAGTGGATCTCGGAGCCATCCGGGGAGAATTCCGCCTCCATCGCGCCGTTGATGCTGACCTGCCATTCGCCCTCTCCGCTGGGAAAGTGAGTGAGGAAAGCCTCGCCTGGGTTGGACTCGTATGAGGATGTATAGAGCGCCCACTTGCCATCGGGGGAGATGCGTGCCGTGTAGGGCAATGACTTGCCGACGCGGAAATCCGACCGTTCGCCCGATGTGAGATCGTGAACAAAGAAATCGGAATCGGAACCATCCATTTCCATGGCAAGCGCGTGGGTTTCGGTGGCACAAATCACGGCCCCGGTCAGCCACGGCTCGGGCTCTCCCCGCCCTGTCAGTGGTAGGAGGTACGACTGGAAGCCCGCCCCCTTCTCCTTGACCTGAAACATGCCGATTGAAATTCTATGATCCGGGAGAGTGGTGATGAAGACTCCGCCCTCGGCTGCTAGTTCGGTACTGATCTCGCGGCGAATATCGTAACGCCATAGATCCAGAGGCGGTGCGTTTCCCACCGCGTAGAGAATCGAGTCTTGCTTGCTGGCGAGATGGGTTGTGAGAATTCTCTGATCATGCACACGTCCGATGGGCTCCGTTTTGCCATTCGGACTCCACCAGGCAAGCTGGTGCTTTTGGCCCTGCCCTTGATCGACGTAGGCGAGTGTCCCGTCCTTGGAGGTACTCATGCCCACCATGCCGCGCTGAACGAAGAACGGTTCACCTGTGACCTCGAATGGGTCCATGGCGAGGCGGACGGCCCAAGTCTCGTCGCCCGAATCGGTGGCACGGCTATAGAGCATATAGTCTCCTGGTACCCACCGCACCGAAGCCCGGTCTTCGCCGCCCGCGGGCATCGAGAATAGTGTACGAATCCCCGGATCGCCTTCGGTGAGGATGGAGTAGTTGTTGTCCACGAAGCTGTGGAGCACAGCGAGGAAGCGGCCGCCCGGAACGGGGGTGATCCCATGGAAGTGTCCCTCCAAAGAGTTGCTGCTGACTTGGGCAATCTTGGTCGCGACGCCGCCCGCCTCAGGAATCGAGCGAAGGGTAGTGCGCCCTTGGGAAGTAAAGCTGCCGAAGACAATGCGGCCATCATCCAGCCAAGCAATCCCTACAAGGCTTTCGTCATCAGGATC
>JARGOW010000171.1 GCA_029212955.1 Planctomycetota bacterium
GGTGAAGCGCATGCGTCCGTTTTTGAGTTCTTCGACGGAAGCGTTCATGGCGGCGGATAGGCCCTGCTCCTGAACCTGCGCGTGGAAACTCCGGGTGGCCAGTTCGAGCAGGAGGGGCTTGCGGTGACCGAGCCAGCGGGTGGACTTCACGGTCCGACTCCATCGCTCAAAGTCCATCGTTGCGGCGCCTTGGCCTTGCACGCCCTCCATGAGTGCGGTGAGGAATGGCCCGGCGGCCCTGAGTTGTTTCGCCTGATCCATGTCGGCGGCGAACAGGACTTCTTGGGCGAATTTCTTGGGCAAGGCCGCCTGCCATTGCGGGTCACCGGACATGGCCCTGCAGTAGCCCTCCAGCCAGTCGGCCCCGAAGTCGTCGGACTTCCTTTTGAAGTTGGCGGCCAGGAAGGCCATGGTCATCTCCCCGGCGCGCAGTTCGGTCAGTTCATGTTTCTTGGACTTTCGAACGGTGAGCAATCCGTCCTTCCAAGACTTGGCCTTGAGCACGACCATCTTGTCATCCAGGGGCCAACGCAAACTCTTTTTGTTGTCCACGGCCCAGCGCATCAACCTATCCCGGGAATCCTGGAGTTGTTTGGCGCGCTGGGTGGCACGGTCGAGGCGTTCGCCGGCCTCCGGGTCTAGCTCCGCATCCTTGGTGTCTTCCAGGGTCGCGATGCCCTGACTCAAATGACCCAAGCTCACCTGGTGCAAGCCCAGGGCTAGGCGCTCTTCCAATGTCCAGCCGGCCATGGTGAGTTCAGCTGGTTCCAGGGTCTTGGGGGATGCCTGGATTTGAAGAGCTAGGCAGCATGCCAGCAGAATGGAAAGCGTTGTCAGTTTCATGGTTCCGTGGATGGAGGTGAAAGCACCAGTCTACGTGCGCCCTGAGAAGTCGCGCCCTATGGGCGCAAAAAAACGGGAGCGAATGGGTCAGGGCCTGTTGCGCAGATGGACAGGGACCCTAGGGCCAAGAAACTTGGGCCCCTTGCCTAGCAGGAGATCGCTTACCGCCAGGCAGCGGGCCAGTACCTCCCGCGCACGGAATCGAATCCAAGTGCGCTTGGGTGGGTTGCGTGCTGCGAAGGCTTGGGCTCGCATGCCGTGTCGTCGTGCGAGGAAGACGGCGCGCTCCGCGTGGAAGGGTTGGGAAACCACGGTGAAATGATTCTGGCCAAACACGTCCCGGGCGCGCAGGACCGAGTCGAGGGTGCGGAAACCGGCATAGTCACAGGTGACGTGGTCGCCGGGGACACCGGCGGCGATCAGGTCCGCGCGCATGGCGTCGGGTTCGTTGTAGGACTCGCGGGAATTGTCGCCACTCACGATCAGGGCTTGTACTTTGCCCGCGTGGTACAGCCGGGCGGCTGCTTCGATGCGGGCGGTGTAAAACAAATTGGCGTGGCCCCGGGTCGTGGGGGACGTACCCAGCACCAGCCCCACGGGGGCGTTTGGCGTTGAGTTGGCCTCGGTGTGAACGGTCACGGATAGGGCGACGGCTTGATCGACCCACAGCGGTAGAGATAGGAGACCCACTGTCACAGCGAGCCAATGGCGTTTCCTGAACCGTCGATTCCTAGGCTTTCCCATGGCTCCAGTTTTCGTGGGTGGAGGGGGGGATGCAAATCCGTTTGTGCGTTCCTGCAGGAATTCTTGCATTGGGCACAGGGGCAAACGGCCAGCCCAGGCCCCCGGCGCACAGGCTGGAGCGAATGGGTATGATGGCGCACTTGCACGAGCTAATTTTGAATAGGGCGCACTACGAGCGGGTGGTGGATAAGGAAATCCCCAATGCTAAACGCTTTTTGTGGATCGCCACGGCGGACATCAAGGATGTGCATGTGGAAGGCCCCGGCGGGCGTTTCGTGCCTTTTTTGTCCGTGCTCGACGACCTGGTAAAGGATGGCGTAGAGGTGCGCCTGATCCATGCCAAGGAACCTGGCCCGGCCTTTCGCAAGGACTTCGACCGTTACCCGGCGTTGCTGGAGAGTGACCACTTCGAACGCATCCTATGCGTGCGCATGCACATGAAGGTCATCATCATCGATGGGCGCTTGGCGTACGTGGGGTCGGCCAATCTGACCGGCGCGGGAATCGGGGCCAAGTCGCCCAAGCGTCGCAACTTCGAAGCGGGCATTCTGACCGATGACGGGGAAACGATCGACCAGTTGATGGATGAATTGGATGAGCTGTATCTGGGGCGACACTGCGGGGATTGCGGGCGCCGGGACTATTGCCCTGACCCGATCGTGTGAGGGGAGAATTCGGCGCCCGGTTCGCTCCTCCCCGACCCTGTGGAAAGAGGGGTAGAAGGCGTTCGGCTCTGGTTCCATGGAAAAGGGCCCGGCGAACCGGGCCCAATTCCAGGGGAGTCAAAAGGACCAGCCGATGACCAACGCCAGGCGGTCGTAGTCAAAGTCTGAATCGGGGCCGCCTGGGAAATCGGCCTCGGTGCCACGCACCACCCGGTAGTCCAAGCCAATCTCCGTGCTAGAGCCCAAGGGGACCGTGACGCCCGCGTGGCCGTAAATGCCGATGGCGCCATCGTTTTCGTCGTAGGCCGGGCCTTCGAGTTTGGCTCCGATCAGGGTGCCCCCAATGCCCACGTAGGGGTGGGGACCGCGCCGGTTGGCATTGGCGGTGTAGCGCAAACCGGCGAAGAGTTCCGCGGCGCTTAAATCCTGGTCGGGCGACGTGGAATCACCCCACAAGAGGAAACCAACCTCCGCGCCCAAGCCATCCCCGTCGGTGGCGGCGGCGTAGTCCATGCCAAGGAACCAGGGTTCGTCCAGGCCTTGCCAGTAGGCGTCGTCACGCATTTGACCCACGCCCACGGTTAGGTGGAAAGTTTCCAATTCTTTGGGGTAGTAGTCATCCTTGCGGGAAACCCGGCGCTTGGGTCGGCGCGGTCGGGGTCGGGTTTCGGAATGTTGGTAATGGGGGTCGGATTCGTAATCCGCCGATTCCAGGGCTTCTACCCGCGAGCGGTAGGGACCTTGATCGGGAGGGGAGGAGAAGGAAAGGCAGCCGGTCAGTGGCAGGCCAAGCGTGGCGATGAGAACCGTGGAAACCAGGTGTTTCATGGGGGGAAAGGAGTGTGTTGTTGCGAAGTCCGGGGTGCGAATCGCGTGGCGATTGGCGCCCTGGACGGGGCGGCCCAACGAATCCTAGTTCGCCTTTCCCCCGGTTCCTTTCCCACAAACTCGATACTTTTTAGGCCCATGGACCCGGGCCTCCAAGAGCGTGTAGAAACTGTCCAACCCAGTAGGCAATTGACCGCTGGAGAGTACGGTTTCGGAGGAGAATTCCCGTTGGGGATCCCATGCCAAGGAACCGGGCCAGATCACTTGTCGGACTTTTTCCTCACCGCATTCCATACGATCAGGGGCAAGTCCCTATCGGGCAAACGCACGGTTCCATGCATGGTGTCCGCTTGCATGCGCGCCGTGAAGTGTAGCGCCACGCCCTCGATGTAGGCGTTGCCGCTGAGATGAAGAACCTCTCCAATCCGGGTCCACAGGAGGTTTTGAAACTGGGGTTGTTGGAAACCCTCGCCGGGCGCTCCGATGGAGTGGAATCCGATCGGGATCGTGAGTGTTTTTCGAGCGTTCCTTCCCTGCCGCATGGAGGGCGGTGCAGTGACCTGTATTTGCCACTGGCCACAAAGTTCCGTGGGAGGGAAAATGTCGGCGGGAACATGGGCTGGCGCCTGCTCGAATACCCGCAGGTACAGTTCGTAGCTCGCCCAGGCCCGTGCTTTGTCCGGTCCCGCTATCTGTTCTAGTAGACGTGCATGAAGCTTGGGCCCGGACCGGCGCAGGCCCCAAAGCAAATCGTCGTGGCTTCCCGCATTGCTTGGGTCCACAACCATTTCGAGCATGCGATCCTGTCCGGCCCCAGAGCTGGAGAATCGCGGGCTCCGCAGGGCGTCGTACACCACCGCTTCGCGCACGTGATGGTCGGGGTCGCGGGACAGCTGTAGCAGCAGGGCCAGTGCTTGGGGGTTGAGTGTCGCGGGGTTCCGGGTGGCGAAGTGGGCCGCCATATGCACCACTTGCTTGCGTACCCTGTAGTTTGAGTCCGTGGCTGCAACCATGAGGTCGGTGAGACATGCTTCGCTCATGTTGGCGATGGTTCGGGATCGGACCAGGTCTTCGATCAGGCGCATTCGCTCGTCGCTGGAACCTTCCCGCAGGATCCGGCGAGCCTCCGGCATGTCGCGGGTGGGCTTGGGCCGCATGGACCATTGCCGGGGCGTGAGTGTCCCACCCAGCATTTCGCGCACGGCTTCAGCTTTGCTGCGCATCTGGGTTTGGGGGCTCTTCAAGGGACCGTTCAGCCAGGGCAGCATGGTTGGCCCATGGCCATCGCAATAGTCGAGTATGCGGTCTATGTCCTTGACCGAATCGGTGACCAAAAGCAAGTCCGTCATGGCGTGCAGGATAGCCGGCGTTGTTTCGTTCACATGGGTCAAGCCGTTCTTGATGGCGTACTTGCGCAGGGCCGGGGAATCCGACATGTGATAGAACAGTTCGATGGCATCCGCGCTTTGCGGTTTGTCCTTTTTCCAAAGGAAGCGCGAAGCCAAGACCCGGGTCAAGTGGGAACTGTATTCGGTCTTGCGGCGCATGCCCTGGCGGAAGGCTGCGATGAATTGGGCATCGCCCAGTTCCTTGAGTCCCCCGCCGGCGTACAGCCTGTCCAGCGCCTTGCCGCCTTCCGGATTGTCTGGGAAGAAACCTTCGTAATCGGGAGGGCTGTAGGGGGCGAGCTGCTGCCAGGCACGGACTTGCGGCGCCGGGGATTGCGCGGGGTTCGCGGTGGCGTGGGCTGAAGTCCACAGCGCTCCACACAGGAGGAGCAGGATAAGGGTGGGGGGGGACAAGGGATGGTAGGTGTTTGTGCCCATTTAGTTTTTCCTCCTTGCGGTCCAAACGACAAGGTGGAATGAGCCTTGCATGCGCGTGGAAGCGCTGATCTCACCCTTGTCGAGTTGCCCCGAGCTGTACATGCGCTGCTGGCTTCGAGTGGTTTCGAAACTGAAGTGCAGAACGTTGTTGTCCGCGGTGGTGACCATGGCTTCGATGCATTCTGCGCCCCCCGGCCCAAGGGCGTGCAGTGTGCCTTGCTCATCCATGGTGACCTCGAAGTCCAGGGAACTCGGCAAGTCTCCTTGGGGGTTGTGGAGCGTGGCTTTCCAGTGACCGACCAGGTCCGAGGCTTGGGCGACTCCGGTCGCGGGCACGGGCGGTTCCGATTCAAACAGGGCCCACCAGGTGCGGTGGGCGGCCCTGGCCCGCAGGCGTGTGGGACCCGCGAGTTCGTTCAAGAGCCATTCGGCGGCGGATTCCTTGTACTTGCCCAACCCCCAAATCAGGCGACTGTGGGAGCGTTCCTGGTTGGGATCCAAACACATTTCGAGCATGCGTTCGACCACCCGCTCGTCCTCGCCCAGATAGCTCGAAAGTCCGTAATAGACCGCGTTGTAGCGCACATCCGCATGGGGGTCATGGGAAAGCTGCATGAGCAACGCGATGCCGCCAGGGTTCAGTTTGTAGATGCCGTGGCGCCAAATCCAGCGCCTGGAAACCACCTGTGCCACGGCGGTTCTCACCCGGGGGTCGGGGTCCTTGGCGGCGAGGGCAAAATCGGGCAGGTAGCTTTGGTGCAAGGGTTGCATGGCGGGTGCCCGGGACATGGCCTGAAGCACTTGCAGGCGCAATTCACTGGAGCCGGTTCGAAGAACCCGACGCAATTCGGGCAATTCCACCAGGGGAACGGGTTTCTGGGGCAGCTTGGCGCGTTGGGTGGCCCAGTCGTGGGTGGATAGTTCGCCACGGAATACCTTTCCCATGTTCTCGGCCTTGCGGCGCACCCAGGCGTCTTTGCTTTCCAGGAAGGGATCCAGGTAGGGAAGCAATTGCTCCAGTTGCTTTTCAGCGCCCCAAACCACGCGTCCGATGTCGTTGTTGTCGTCGATGGCCACGCACAATTCGGCCAGGGTGCGCAGGACCGCGGGAGGCTTGTCCTCTACCACGGAAAGGCCGAAATATACGGCGTAGTGGCGCGTCCCAAACACCTGGGCTTCGGGCCGGAAATCGGCTGCGTGGTACATGAGCTCCACCGCGTCGGGGTTTTGGGGGTCCTTGCCCCAAATGAATCGCTGACCCACTCCGCTGATGATCAAGGTGCGGTGCTGGGTCGTGTTCCGAAGACCCTGCCGGATGGCCGTCAGATATTCGTCATCCTCCAGGTTGCGTAGGTTGGAGTCGTACAGCTTGTCGAGTTGCAAACCGGCTTGCGCATCGTCGGGAAAGTACCCAAGAAAGTCGGGGGCCTCGTAGGGGGATTCCGATTGCCAAGCACGGGTTTCTTGGGGGGCCTGGGGAATGGGAAGCAGGCAAAGTAGGAGGGCGGCGAGGGGCTGCATAAGGAATCGCAAGCGAAGGGAAACCGGGGATTGGCCGGCCGGGGACGCGCGACTCCATTCTACAGAACGGTCCGAGCGTGGATGGGATCGTGCATCGCCCATCGTGTAAGAACGCGGCCACTTCCCGGTGGGTGGTGCCTGGGAGCGAGAACAAGCTCACCTGGACGGGAGACTTTTGGCACGTATGTTTGCCCCTGAGGATTTGGCGTGCGGGTAGTGCGCCATCCGGATAAGGCTGTTGTTATGGGGGACCCAAGCGGCAACGTTCGGTACGGGGCCCCACGTATCCGAATCTGTAGGGCTTAGGGCCGACCCTTTAGCATGCGGCTCCAATAAAACCTGGGCAGCACATGCTTCTTGAGAAGGTACATGCTGCGCCTCTCCTTGCTCTGATCGAAGGGGAAGGTCTCCTGGAGGTTCTTGTCGTAGTCAAACTCTGCCAGGACCAACCTGTTGTATCCGGTGATCAATGGGCACGAGGTGTAGCCCTCGTACTGGGCGGTCAGGGGGCGCTTCGCCGCGGCCGCCAGCAGGTTCTCGACGAGCACCGGAGCCTGCTGCCGAATGGCGGCACCCGTCTTGGATGTGGGCAGATTGCTGGCATCGCCCAGGGCAAACACATTGTCGAAACGCGTGTGTTGCAAGGTGTGAGGATTCACTTCGCACCAGCCGCCTTCTCCGGCCAACGGGCTTTGCCTGAGGAACTCTGGCGCGCCCATGGGCGGGGTCACATGCAACAAGGAATAGGGCAACGAGCCGTCCTGTCCCTCGCCCAGGTGTTCGAATTGTGCGCTTTGACCCGGGCCATCGATGGCCGTTAGGTTGAACTCGAAGCGAACTTCGATGCCGTAGCGCTCCACGGCTCGCAGGAGGGCATCCGCGTAGATCGGCACGGCGAAAATGGTCGGGGTGGAGATGCAGAAGAGGACCTTGTACGGAGTCGGCGGCGGGTTTTTGCGCCAGTAGTCCGCTGCCAGGTACATGATTTTTTGGGGTGCACCACCGCACTTGAGGGGTGTATTGGGGTGGGTGAAAATTGCGTTTCCACCCTGGAAGTCTTGGATGGCTTTCCAGGTGGAATCCACCGAAT
>JARGOW010000172.1 GCA_029212955.1 Planctomycetota bacterium
AACCAGATCGGCTGACTTGGAATGGGCCCAGCCCGAAAGCTCCGGGCAGGGGCGACCGGGTTATGGAATGGGATCCATTTGAGATCCATGGAGGTTGGGATTCTTGGCAATCCCGGGCTCCTCATTTACAATCCCCCACCATGAGTACCCCCACGGGCCCTAGCCGCTGGCGAACCTTCGCCACCGCCACATTCCTTGCGGGCCTGATCGGCTTTGTTGGCTACAAGGGGCAGGAACAACCCGGGTCAAGCGCAGGCTCCCAGGCTTTGCAGGGTCAGGATTGGACCTTCGCCGAGGTTTCCGAAGCTTCGGGCATTCGGTTTACCCACCAGGCGACGACCATCGACCCCAAGGTGCAAATGATCTCGGCCCAGATCACGGCCACCGGAGCCGGGGTTTCGGTTTGTGACTTCAACAACGACGGCTGGATGGACCTCTATGCGGTCAGCAGCGCCGAAGGCTCCATGAACGGGCTGTTTCAGAATCTGGGAGACGGAACCTTCCAGGACGTGGCCCCCGCCGCGGGATTGGCCGATCTCAATCGCAATGGGGTGGGATGCTCCACGGGATCGGTCTGGGGCGACTTTGACAACGACGGTCACCAAGATGTCCTCGTGTACAAATGGGGCCAAAGCGAGCTGTTTCGCAACCAGGGCGATGGAACCTTTGCCAACGTGACCGCCGGATCCGGGCTAGAAGGTTGGATCAATTCCAATACGGCCAATTGGTTCGACTACAACCGGGATGGAATTCTCGACCTCTTCGTGGGTGGCTATTTCGCAGCGGAACATGACCTGTGGGATTTGAATTCCACGCGCATCATGCAAGAGAGTTTCGAATTCGCCCACAACGGCGGGCGCAATCACCTCTATCGGGGTGTGGGCGATGGAACCTTTGAGGATGTCAGTGAGGAGGTGGGGTTCCGCGACACGCGTTGGACCTACGCCACGGTGGCGGCCGACTTCGATCGCGATGGTTGGCAGGACCTATACGTGGCAAACGACTACGGATCCGAGGAGCTTTACCTCAACCAGGAAGGCCAACGCTTCGTAAACGCCGAAAACATCGGACTCGATGGAGAGTCCAAGAGCGGCATGTCCGTGGCCCTGGGCGACATTTGGGATGGGGAACGCATGGCCGTCTATGTGACCAATATCTCGAAGCGTGGCTACCTGTTCCAAGGCAACAACCTGCGGGTGAACTTCCTGGATCGGGAGGGGCAAATGGTCCAGATCAGCGAAGGGGTTAGCGCGGACTGCGGTTGGGCGTGGGGTTCCCAATTCGGCGATCTAAACAATGATGCCTGGCAGGACTTGGTCGTGGTAAACGGGTTCATCTCCGCCAGTCAGGACCGGGACTACTGGTACCAGATGTCGAAGATTGGACTCGCCACGGGGGGCGTGATCACCGATGCCGCGCTCTGGCCCGACATCGAAGACCGGTCCCTCTCCGGGTACGAGCGCACGCGGGTGCTGCTGAATCGAGGGCGCAAGGGGGCTCGCTTCCGCGAGGTGGGTTTGGCCCTGGGCATCGACGATCGACTGGATGGTCGAGCTGTGGTCCTCGCGGACTTTTTCCAATCGGGAAGACTCGACATGGCGGTGGCCAACCAAAAGGGAAAGTTGCTGCTGTATCGCAATCAAGCCGAGTCCGATTCGCGTTGGATCGAATTTCGCTTGAAAGGGCGTGCCAGTGGAACGGACGCATTTGGAACCGAAATCCAAATCGAGCACGGCACGCGCAAACAAATGCGGGTTCACACGGCGGCCTCGGGGTTCGCCGGCCAGAATGGACCCATTCAACACTTCGGTTTGGGTGAGAACCCAGGGCCCGTGAAGGCCACCGTACGTTGGCCCTCAGGCAAAACGCTTGTCCTGGAAAACCTCGAACTGGATACGGTACACGCCCTCGAGGAACCCCAATGAGCGCCCACACCCAAGCCCAAGAGAAGGGAAGGCAAAACCGCTGGATCCCTTCCCCGAAAACGCTCATCACCCTTTTCATCACCTTGATCCTGGTGATCGGCGAGTGGCGCTATGGCATCACTGGCGGCTATGACAAACTGGCTCTGACCCTGGGCAGCTGCGTCATCACCGAGATCGTGCTGTCCTTGTTCCTGCTCAAAAAGTGGCCGGGACTGCAGAGCGCCTACATCACGGGAACCAGCCTGTCCCTTCTGTTGCGCCCTGCCGGTGGACTGTACTGGCCCTACATAGTGGCAGCGGCGCTCTCCATCGCCGCCAAGTACGTGCTGCGTTACCGGGGCAAACACCTTTGGAACCCCAGCAACTTTGCCCTGGCCATTCTGGTTTTGCTGGCCCCCAGCCAAGTGGCCCTGCTCAGCCACGAATTGGGCAATGACCTCTTGGGCAACGCGGTGATTTGGACCGTGGGATTGCTCGTGGTCTCCCGGGCTAAGGTCATCCACATTTCGATCGCCTACGCGGTGTCCTTCTCCCTCCTGGCCCTGCTGCGCAGTGCCCTGGTCGGCACCCCCGCACTGGCTGAGCTCGCTCCGCTCACAGGTCCCATGTACCAGCTACTTTGCTTCTTCATGCTGACGGACCCGCCCACCACCGTCGCCTCCAAAAAGGGACAGGTGCTGGTGGTCGTGCTCATCGCCGTGGTGGAGTGTCTATTCCGCATGGCCAATGACTTCGAATGGCCCTTCGCTGAGATCGTCGCGCCCGCTCCGCCGATCATATCGCTGTTTGTGGTGGGACCCATCGCCCTCGCCTGGGACCTCAAGCGAAGGCAGTCCGGAGCGGCTCAATCGGGTCGATCCGTCTGATCGTAAGCCTTCAGCAGACTTGCGCTGCAGGATCTGGGGGTCACCTGTGCGCCACAGATCCTGCCCTTGGCTCCGCCCGGGGCCCGGCGTTCCATAAGCGCCGTCGATCCAGCCTCCCACGAAAAGGAGGACGGGTACCACCCGCCCTCCACTCCAATGGGGCCCATCTGCCCCACTCTCGGCAGGCTTCCAAGACCTGCCAATCGCTACCCGTACTTTCGCTAGTTTCCGAAGAGGCTACCGAAGGATCCCTTGAACGCGTTGAGGTTGATGGAGGTTCCGAAAAACATGGAACTATCCGAATCATCATCACGGTCCACAAACGCCCAACCGGCTAGCAGTGAGAACTGGGGCGCCACGTCATAGCCGATGCCCACCAGGTCGGCGGCACCATCGATACTGCCGCCAAAGTCACCGGTGGAACGGCCATAGAACACGGACAGGCGATGGAACCAATTGGCCCGATCCTCCACGATGTAGAACTCGGGATAAGCCTGGGATTCGAGACCCGCATCCACGGCTGCGAAGGCCTGGGCGAGTTGCTCTGGGGTCAGACTCGGGCTACTTGCTCCGGCTTCAATCTTCGTTCGGAAGGCCCGGATCGCCTTGCGCCCGTTTTCGGAGGCAAGGGTATCGGTATCCACGGTGGTATTGCTCGCCTTGGGCAACTCGGCCTGAATGGCCACCAAGAAGACCTGAAAGTCATCCTTGTCCGTGGCGTGTAGGGCGCTCGCCACATCGGAGTCCAAGTGGCCCATGCCCTTGAAACCCGGATCTCCCGCGAGCCTCGACTCCGCGATCTTCAGGTCGACCGTGGCTTTCTTGACCTGCAAGACCCGCGAGTAGTACTTCGCCGCATCGGAGCTGGCCAGCTGCTCTTCCGTGAGCACTTCGCCATTGGCGATCGCCTTCGCCACGGCCTCGGAGAAATCCTTGCGCAACTTTTCTTCCTTCTCTTTCAAAGTGCTGTACCAACGTCCGGCGGGGTAGGCCCGCAATGCGAGCACGGTGCCGGTCCCGTCCGAGCTATCGAAGACATCGTCGGATAGGAAACCCACACCCAAGCCCACGTCTAGAAATCCGGGTGCATTGAGTTCCGCCAGGCCTTTCTTGCGGGCACCTGCCCACTGATCGCCGGTGAGTCCGCATGAGGTGAGTCCTAGAATAAGTGTGCCCAGAAGGGCCTTTGTGATTGCGTTGTTGCGTTTCATTTTGCTGTGGGGGGAACGGGGGGAAGCGGTGCCCAAATGCGGATACCTTGATCGTCGTGCAAGTGATAGGCGCTGGGTCCTTCCGTGCTCCAATACTCGGAACGCCAGAAGGGGCCGTCGTTGAAATCCCCATGTCGCTGGGGAATGGAATCGCCATGCACGGAGAAGACCTTCACCCCCATGTGCTTGCGAATCGGTGTGAAGAGATGCAACAAGGGCGCCAGGTTGAGCCATTTGCCCAGGACCGAATCCTGGGGCGTGGACGGGGTCGTGTAATACACGTCAATCCACTCCAATAAGCTTCCCCGCGGCACGATCAAGTCGTAGTTGGCTTCGCTGGCATCGGCCAGGGGATGCAAGGTGAGTACGTGGAACTTGCACCGGTCAACCACGCATCCGCAGTCCTTTGTGCGCAGGTGCTTGTTGCGATGGGTCACAAAGGGCTGCACAGCTTCGGAAGCCTCGCGCACCGAGCATGCGGGGGCCATGTAGACCACATCCGTGACGGGCAGGTCCCAGCCGACTTGGTTGCCCTGTTCACCGGCCAGGGGCAATTCGGCCACCTCCAATTCCAATAGCAGGTGGTTGAGGGCGATGGCGCCCATACTGTGTCCTACCAAAACCACATCGAAGTCGATGGGCGTCCCGTCGTCCGCGGCCACACCAAGGGTCTGTTGAGTCAAACCCTTGGCGTCGGTTTGCTTGTGGGCCAACTGGCTTGTAATGCTTCCCATCAAGCGCAGTAGAACGCCCCGGGGCCGATCCCCCATGCGCTCCATCACGGCCTCGGTCGTCCTTCCAGACTTGCCCGCATCGATTGTTTCCAAGGGCGTTGCCAGGGCAGCGACCCGGTGCAGCATGACCTCCCAGGCACCACCGCCCAATCCATCGACCCCGGCCTGCGTCACCAATTTCGGCAAGAAACTCACCACATACTGCACACCTCGGCGAGTTTGGGTCCAAGCACTTCGATAGTAGGTTCCTACCGAAACCTCGGGGCCATGGAGCCAGCCCTCCTTCAAAGTGTCTTCCACGGCACGAAGATCATTCCACTGCCTGGACAACGATCCGAGACCAACCGTTCTAGAGCCCACCGCAATATCGGTGGTCATTTGAAATATGAAGCTCTTCGGTACTTGGACCACTCCGGACACCAAATCCGTAGCGAGGTACAGGGGAGAGGTAATCCACCCCACCCATTTCCGAATCCGCCCCTGACGCAATTGGGTGGTATGGTCCCCGTAGGTCCCCCAAAAGCCCGAAGGCCAGGTCACGAAAATCGGATACGTCGGTGGAATTGTGCCCGATGCATTGTCCCGCGCAATGGCTTGATTGGCCACGTCTGCGCTTTCCAACTTGGCATTGGGCGAACCGAGTCCCCCATGGATGTGAATCATCAACCGGGGTCGTTCCCCAGGTTTGCACGTTTTGCTTTGCTCCCGGATGAACTTTGCGGCTTGGGTAGCGATGCTCTCCAAATGGGAGTCATCGCTCATGACCTTCCCGCTCAGGGGGTCCAACAATTCGCCGGATTTGGATGCGCGAACCACATGCTGATCGATGCCCTCACTGGGAACGTACGAAGAGACACACGCGCAAAAAAGAAAGCTGGAGAGTGCGACGGCGAACGCCAAACTCGAAGGTGTGGAAGACATTCAGGAATGAGAAAGAAGGGCCGAAGGCAGGGCGGGGATGGGCCCATCCTACGAACAAATTTTCATTGTGGGCGGGACGCGAGCGTCGCGCACTTCCTGGTCACGGCGTTCTTAAAGTGATTGACAAAAGACTGCGCCCAAAAATTTGGGGACTTACTGAACGCCGCGTTCAGGAAGTCCCCTGCCCATTCGCTTCATATGCAACATCACCTTCCCCTGCATACGCGCCCACACAAAAAATGTCTTTTGATGCCACGCCCAACCGTCGCGTGAACGCGCCATTGAGCGCCCCAAAAAAAAACCGCGGGGGATTCGATCCCCGCCTGCGTCTTTCCCCTCAAGCGAATGGAATCCAGCCTGTGTCGATTAAGGCACGCGCAATTCGAAAGCGCCCTCGCCCAACACTTCCCCATTGATCACGAGCTCCACCCGCGTGGTGCCCGAATAGTAGCGGCGGGTCGTGACGGGTTTGATGGCAAAGGTGTGCTTGACCGATTTGTGCTGCCCCTGGGTTAGGGTCACATGGCTGCCCTTGTGCACACGGCCCGCGGAGGATCCGTTGGCCTTTATCCAATGGAAGCGATAATCCACGATCAACTTTTGCGTGGTTGCAGCCAAGGTCTCACCCAAGTGAAGCGTTGCGGTGGAGAGTTCCATGGCCACCGGCCCCAGCTTGGGCGGCTCAAAGCCCAAAATCGCCAGGCAACGCGGATTTCCGGCCTTGACCAAGGTACGGCAGGCGTGCCGAATCAACTTTTGCCGCGGGGCGGACGCTCCCTGGGACCAGGCTTCCACCACGTCGAGCATGGTGTCCGCATGATCCTTGCAAATGTCGTTTAGATTGTTGGCCACGGAGCGACGCACATACTCCTCCGGATCGTCCTTGAGCTTTTCGAGCAAGGGCAAGATGGGGCTCGGATCCGCAATGAACCTACGAATCTGGGGAGCCCAGGGAAGCCGCGGCCGTGTGCCCTCCGAAACCAAACGACGCACATGCACATTCGGATCCTCCACCCAGGTGTTCAGGGTCGCCAACGTGGATTCCCCATGGTGCTCCAAGAAGGGTCGAATACCAAACTCCGACGTGAAGCGTTTCGTCACCTCGTAGAGAAGCTCTAAGGAGGCCTTCGGGTGATCCACTCCAAAGTCCACCACCAGGCTGTTGATCGAGAACATGGGCCATCCACTTTGGAGATCGTCCTGCCCGATCTCGGGAGTAGCGCGGATGGCTTCGGTCAGGATCTGCAGGGCCTCTACGGTGTCTCCGGGCAGTGCATTGCGCAGCACGGTCCCCACAAGCTGAGCTCTGGCTTTGAGTTCCAAGGGGTCCAACCGCCCCTCAAAGGATGCGCGATAGGCCTTCATCGGAAAGCCTGACCAAACATCACCAACCCGCTCGCCCAACCACAGGGCCACGGAGTCATTGATCAAATTCTTGAAGGGTTCCGCCATGGATCAGGGGCTCCGAATATCGAAAGGGATGGGGAGTGGTATGAAGTCCCATGGGGTTGGCACGCTTGCGCTGCCAACACCGGACGTCCTGTGGCTTACTTGGGCAACCGGAAAAAGATTCGCCGTCGAACCTTTTTGGAACCTGCGGCCCAACCGTTGGGCGCGGGTCGAAAACGCCACGTGGCCAACATCTCCTTGGCGGTTCGGTCCAAGGTGGAGTAGCCGCTGGATTCCACCACCTCCACATGGGAGACGCGGCCATCCACTTCCACCGTTAGCCGAAGCACCACCGCCCCCTCCTGCTTGCGTCGCCTGGCCTTGTTCGGGTAGCGGGGTTCGGGGCAGAAGTCGGCGAGCAGCTCCGGCGACCATGCCATTTGTTCGGGCGCCGCTTCCTCCTCGGA
>JARGOW010000173.1 GCA_029212955.1 Planctomycetota bacterium
GCACCGAATTCGCAGGCCAAGCCGGTGAGAGCCACCAGCATCACGAGCGCACCGGTCTCGTGTTTCCCACCAAAGTGTTCGAGTACTTCGGCAAACGATGCGCCATACCAGACAAGGACCGCGCAGGCCACGAATCCCTGGAGCAAGGGCCCACTGCGCTTCATGCGCGCGCGGTCGTGGTAGGCCATGCAGGCGATTCCGAGCAGGCCCGCACACAAAAGAACCCAACCGATGAAGGGGGTGTTGAGGAAGGGAGGCACGTCCGCGGGGTAGGTTCCCAGGAAGGCCGAAAGCAGGAGTGCCACGCAAGCGAATCCCTGGAGCAGGACGCCCGCGAAGCACGACAGATTGCGCTTTTGCCGTATGCCTAGCCAGAACAGACCCAAGCCTTCCACGGACCAAGTGGCACCCGTGAGCGAGTGCTGATCGTCGAATCCGTAGGGCACGGCCAGGGTGGCGAAACCGATACCCAGGGCCAGAAATGCCTCGATCAGGTTGCGCATGAATTCGGGCGCGCGGCGGTGCAGTACGGCGGCCACTCCCACGTAAATGGCAGCCATTCCCAAGGTGGTGTAGGCCATGGCGAACTCCATGTCGTGCACCATGGAGTACTGCAATCCGAGGAAGGCCAAGGGGGTTCCGAAGGTCAGCGTGCCGTCCACCCAGGCGCGCACCTGGACCTGCTTGCGCCAGGCGAATAGCACCACGATCGCCACGTAGAGCAGGAAGAACGCGATCAGGAAGGGTTCAGTGCTGGCGAAATTTTGGCTCGAGTATTCCAGTACGCCCCAGAGGGTTCCGATTCCGAAAGTGAATAGGAATCCAATCAGGTTGAGGGGTCTCCAAACCTTGAACCAGGCCACGCCCGCGATCAACACGTTGAGGATCAGGTAGTAGGAAAACAGGGCCACGTGATGGCTCGAACCCGTGGAGGCCAGGATCGGGGCTAGGAATCCACCCACTACCCCGATCAGGATCAGGGCCATGCTGTTTTGCTTGACGGCCATGACGCCGCCGAATCCAGCCAAACCCACGAGCATGCCGAAGGCCGCCTGGCCAGGAATCAAGGCATAGACCTGGTAGGAAAAGAACACGACCAGGTACATGGTGGCCAACCCTCCGCCCTGCAACACGAGGGCGAAGTCCGGCCTGCGCGAACGTTGCCAGAAACCCACCGCCACCAATGCCATGCCCAAGCCCGCGGCCGAGGCCATGCGCATCTCCACGGGGAACAACGAATTGTCCACGGCATACTTGAGCAGCAAAACCACGCCCACGAGCAACACGAGTAAGCCCACCCGGGCCAGGGTGTTGCCGCCTGTGAGGAATTGGCGCAGAGCGTTGAGACCCCGGATTAGGAAGCGCGGTAGCTCTGCTTGTTTCGCTGGGCGTGGATTGCTGCGGCCCATCCGCGGGGCGGGCATGGGGCGCAAGGATGCTGCGGGCGGGGTAGCTTCAAATTCCCCCGCGACCTCGGGTGTTTGGGACAGGTGTTCCGTGGGCACCCCGGGCTCCGGCTGGATCTCAATGGGGGTTTCCTTCGCATCGGAATCGGGCTGGGGGGCGCGAGGGGGAACCAGGGAGCCCCCGGGCACACGGTGGCTTTCCGGTGGCGTAGTAGGCTGACGCCTCAATTGATGTTCGAGCGAGGCCACATGCCCTTGCAGCGCATCCAGGTCTTTCCTGAGTCGGATCACCTGGCCGATGGTGAGCCCCACAAAGCCGCCGAGTAGGGCCGTGGCTAGCGAGCCGGCGAACCCGCCCACGAAAAAGCCCAACAGAAACCATAGGAATAGCATGCGAGGCAGTGTAGCAACCGCCGTGCCAGGGCGGGCTCGAGCCGAGTCCATTTGCCGCGGGGCCTCCCATGGGCGAGGGCCCGCGCTCAAGGATTGCTCAAGGGCGGGTCCGTACGCGTTGTTGTGCAGAGGCTTGGCTCCTGTGAATCCACTCCGCTTGCAGGAAAGCGCGGCTGCAGCCGACCGGAGTACACCCCGGGTCCGGACATGCAATGCACCCTGCCCGACAATTGGCGTACAGCTTGTCCTGGGGGGAAATCCGAGTCGCGGGGGCGAACCCCGGCAAGCCCTAGCGGGGACTTCGGGGGCGGCGGGCCCCGCCGGGGGCAGGCTGCTTGGCCAGTGCATCCTTTCTCAAGGCAAGTTGTGCTTCGTACAGCGATTCGGGAAGTACGGGGGCTCCGTTGGACTCCAGGACCTCGATTTCCGCTTCCGCCCAGGCCTGGGGATTGCCATGGAACCCGATGACGTAGGGCATGATGATGTGTCCCCAGCGACTTCCGGCACGCAAGAAATGGAAGTCACCCTTCACGCCCTTGCCCGTGTTCTCATAATTCCAAAACACGAGCCCACGCATGTGGTTGGGTTGATTGCGCTCTGCGCCGCCCCAACGCCCGTACATCCAACCCCCGGAGACATTGTCGAATAGATTCCAGCGGGGCTGGGAGGCATGGGCTTCGTAGCAAGTGTCCTCCCCGTACTCGCAACGCAGAATCACATTGCCCGAGGAGCGGCCTGCCACGCCACAGGCATGCCAAGTCCCCGCGTAATCGACAACATGTTTCATGATCGAGTGGGAAGTGTTGCTGAAGTGCACGGCCGTGTGCCCCCGATTGCCGTCGATGCGTACGTTCTCCACGGTAATGCCCACCGAGGCAGCCACATGGATGGAGGCGTTGACGTCGGTGAAGCGGCAATTCCGTACCCAGCTGTTGGCGCATCGACGCAGGGCGAGCAGGCTCCAACCCCCGTCGTGAATGGCGCTCTTGTGGTGGACAAATTTCTCCTTCCAATTCCCTAGGAATGCGAGGTCTTCCACGCCGACCTCCTGCAGTGGGCGACACCGTTGGAGCGTCCAGCCGTGCTCGGCTTGCACTTGGGCATGAAGAGGCTGCTCGAATTGGAGTACCCCATCCTCGATGCGTTTGATGCGCAAGAACTCGTCGATTTGCACCCCATCTTCGATGAGCGAAGCCCAAGCGGGGTTGGGTTTGTAGGGCGCAACCGCAGCGGCCACCAGGGCGGGGGAGTTGTTCCTCAAACTCAGTCGTACCCACCGGCCGGGTTGAAATTCGGAAGAGTCCTGTACTGCGAGTGCATGGGATTCGCGGGGAGCATTCCCCGTGACCGAAACCCTAAGTTTGTCAGGTGAATCCCCAACGAATTGAATCAAGCAGGGCGTGGTCCACAGCTTCTTTGGATCTGCCGCATCCATGTGGCGCGCCATGAAGAGTTCGGTACCGCTCTCACCGGATCCGCTTCCGCGCAACACGATTCGGGAGCTGCGAATCAGGATGGGCGCGTTGAAGTCGTCGCCCGGTTCGTTGATCCGGAAGCGACCTCGGGGAAAGAAAATGACCCCGGATCCGTGGGCCTCCGCGGCCGCGATCGCGCGGCGTATGGCTTGCTTGTCGGACCGGCCGTCGCTGGGCACGGCCCCGAACTCGGTGACGTCATAGATCTTCCACAGTGCGGTGCCGATGGGGCGGAGGCCACCGTGATACCCGGCATGGGAACAGTTGGCGAGTACGGGGACTCCGCCGGTGCGCTGGGCTTCGAGGTACTGGAGCCATAACTTCGAGGTCACGGGGAGCTGGCTCGTAGGGCCCTGGGGGGCCAAGCCCAAGGGTGTGGGGGGGGCAGCGGGCGAGGCCCCCTGATCCGCGTGGCCGAATTCGGATGTGGGCTTCTGGTAGGCCCAGACCGCTGCGTTCCAATTCAGGAACACAAGGATGCAAAGCCACCCGTGGAGTGGAAGCCAGGGGCAGCGGGAGCTTCGTGGTTCCATGCTGTCGACAATCATTGCAAGGGCAGCCTATTCGTTTGAGGGCCCAGGGTCCAAGTTTCACTGCATGGCGCAGGAATCCGGTTCATGGCTGTCTTCTGGGACCGGGCCTCCCGGGGAAAGGCCCTCCTTTCCATATTGAAACCGGGCACCCCGAGAATTCTGCGGGGTGCCCGGTTGGTGGTGCCGATTGCTGTTCCTGCTCCCTGGGGCAGAAACCTTGCCGATCACTGGAAAGTGATTTCGATCCCGTTGGTGAAGTTGGACTCGGATTGGCCTCCCACAGAGTCCCGATACCAGGCCTGATAGTTCCATGACTCGCCAGCCAGCACGGAAACGAAGCCGCTGGGCTGTGGGGTTTGCGTGAGGTCGATGGCCAGCTCCCCCGTACCTCCAGCAGAAGTTCCAAAGATCTGGCCACCCTGGTTGTAGCGTCCCAAGGGGCCTCCAAAGCAGAGGTTGCCCAAACTGCCCCCCGGATTGAGGATCAAGCCTTGGGTTTGGCTCGTGATGAAAATTCCGAATTGAAAGGCCGGCAGTTGGCTGGCCTGAAGTGTGATTTGGTTGTCAGAGACAAAGGGGGAACCGATGGCGGACATCTCACCGGGAAGCCCCGTGGAGTTGGCGACGGCGGGGTCGCAATAATGGACGCCCACATCTTCGCACAGGTCTCCCAAGCCATTGTTGTTCTGGTCCGCGACAGAAACGTCCGTGATGAAAGTGGCTCCACCGCGGAAGAACAGGCTGTCGTCCGAGGTGTCTCCCATGGCAACCATATCGCCTTGGATCGCTACGGCAGAACCGGCGTCGCCACCGGTCCCAAGCTCCTGGGGTTGAACCTTGCGGAATTCCACCCAACCCGAACCAAAGTTGCGGAACACCACGGATCCTCCGGCAGGATCGATGCCGGATCCACCGGCCACAATACTCACGCCGTCGGTGGCCACGGACTTGCCCAGCACATCGCCGGAGGCCGGGTTGCTACGGGTGAGCTTGGCTTCCTCGGTGAACATTTGAGTCATAGCGTCGTAACGGAAGACATGGACCGCACCCGCGTTGCTGGCCCCGTCGTCATCATTGGTCGTACCCGTCACCAACAAGTCACCGACCATGTCCACCGAACTGGCAAAAAAGTCAGCGATGTCCAGCCCGATGGGTTGGATGACCTGTACGTCGTTGTATTGGCCCATACCGTCGCGAACGAAACTAACGAGGCCTCCGCCATTGCCGCCGGGAACAGTCAGGGAAGGACCCCCGATGACCGCTACGTCGTTCACCAGGGCCACCCTGGCTCCGAATTGGCTGCCATTGACTCCAACGGGCGGGAGGATCTTTTGGGTTTCGGTCCAAACGCCTCCAACTTTTTTAAAGGCGTACGCGGCTCCCTTATTGGTGCCCGTGGCATCGTGATAGGGGGACCCAACCAACATGTGGTCCCCGTCGATGGCCACCGAAGTTCCAAAGCTATCTTCGATGACCCCATCACTGGCCGTGAGCAGTCCGTCCACGGTCCAGTTGGTACCCGAGCCGTCGTGGGTCATCACATAGACGGACCCGGCCTTGGTGGCGAGCACGTTGTTGCGGTTGGGAGCACCGATGGCGAGGGTGTTCCCGGACTGGTCCATGGAGCTGCCAAACAGGTCCGGCCCCGAGAGGCCAGCAGGTTCGAGCTTATCCACTTGGCTCCAGGTCAGGGTCATGGCGTCCTGGCTGTGCACGTAAACCGCACCGGTTGTGACGGAGGTGCCCGCCACGCGCTCGCCGGGGGCTCCTGAGAAAACCAAATTTCCGGAGACTTGCACGGCGGAGCCCATGAGCTCACCGCCGTTGAGGTCGGTACCCTGCAAGCGAACGTCGCAGGTCTGGGCGAAAGCGGCTCCGGTGAGGGTTCCAAAGGCGAGCAAAAGGGCAGGCGAATTCAAGACGATCATCGTCGGGATTCCTTTCGAGTGGGGAGGAGAGTCAGTGGCAGGGGGTCCCAATTGGGAGCTGGATTGTAGGGGCAAATACATGCGCAACGGAGGGGGGAGGGATATTGACCCAATTCGATCCGTTGCGGATCGCGGTAAGAAGCGGGCCTTTGCGGAGGCGGCTGTTTGGGACTCTTGGGGAGGATCCTCTTGGAATCCAAGGGGCAGGGATGGATGGGGTCGGAGAGGGGAGAGAACCCAGGGTGATGCCGATTCCTTTCGCTAGGTTCATGGGGCTTGGCATACTCTGGATTCCCCAGCTTCTTGACCCCCCATAGGTCCCCCATGAATGCCCATCCGGTCCAACTCTTCCTTTGGTCGCTTCTGGCCCTGCCCTTGTCGTTGGCGTGTCATTCGGTGGGTCCACAGGAGCGAGGTGCGCCCACCGTATTCCAGGATTCTTGGGCGGAAGCAGGGCCCGGGGGGAAGCCCCGAGGGCGCGCTTGGCCCGGGAAAGATTGGCACGCCACACGGCAGGAGGATTGGCGGGTGAGCCAATCCCGGGTGGAGTGCTTGAACAGCAAGGCGAACACTTCGGGACGAACGTTGGCATTGCTCACGCAGACCATCTCCGGGGCGATCACCCAGCCGGTTTCTGTGCACCTGCAGGTCGCGGCGCTGGGGGGAGACGTGGCTGGTGGTTGGAAGCCAGGAGCCCACGCGGGGTTGCTGTTTGGTGTGGGCGGGCCCGACGTGCACTACAAACGCAGCGCGCTAGTCCAGCAAGCACCGGCGGAGGATGGGGGTTGGTTGTTGTCGGTCAACCACGAAGGTCGCCTGCGGATCTCTAGCTTTCACGACCCGCTCGAGCGTTCGGGCTATTGGACGCTACCTGGCGGGGTGGACTTCGACGCGCTACCCGTGATGGCCGAAGCCCCCGGACGGGTGGCGTTGAATCACGCATGGTTGGACCTCACTCTGCACTATGAGCCGAACCTCGATCGGGAAGAATTCGCGTCAGGTCGGCTGTCGGTGACGGTGGGCCCAGCCTTGGGTCCATCTGCCGGCTGGACAAGCTTGGTGTTGGAGGAATTTCCAGAGGCGGATCTGATCGGCAGCGTGTCCCTGTTTTCCGCACTTGGGGCCAGTGGATCGGAGTATGGATTCGGGTTCCAAGGCTTTGAAATCACGGGGGGGACGGCCCATCCCGACCGGGCGTTGGGCCCGGTTTTGGCAGCGACCTACCTGGTGGATCGCAGCGCGGACGTGCCCGGTGGTTCGGTACTTCGACTGACGGCCCATGTGGCTGCGCTCGGCAAGTCGGATCCAGGGGGGGCGCGACTCATGTTGCAGGAGGAGCAAGGATGGGTCGAGGCGGCCCGTGGCGATCGAACCAGCGACGGTACCGATCTGGTGCGCTTTGAAGTGGAAGGCTATCGGGATCGAAAGAACGGCAAGGCCCGCGCCTATCGCGTGGAGCTGGATGCCGGGGAAACGGCTTGGAGCTCCGACCTGGGCGGGGTGTTTGAAGGCAGCATCCGCCCCGAACCACGGCCGGGTCAGGAATGGGTACTGGCTTCCCTGTCCTGCTTGAAAAACCAGGTCGGGCCCATTGCCTGGAACAAAAGCGGGCTCTGGTTTCCCCATGAGGGTTTGGTCTCGCGGGTCGCGGCCCAGGATCCCGACCTCCTGTACTTCAGCGGGGATCAAATCTACGAGGGGGACCTTACGGGGCCCAATCGCAAGGACCTGGATTTGTCGATCGCCGACTACCAAACCAAGT
>JARGOW010000174.1 GCA_029212955.1 Planctomycetota bacterium
GTTTCTCTTCCACTTCCCAGGCTGCTGCCAGGGCTTCCACGACCTGCTTGCGCAGCTTGCGCGCCGCGTCGATGGCCGCGTTTCCCACCATGAAGGTTACGCGCGAGGAATAGGCGCCCAGGTCCACGGGGCACAGGTCCGTGTCAGCCGCCACCACACGGATGGCATCGAGCTCCAAGCCCAATTCCTCGGCGACCAGGTAGGCCACCACCGAATTCGACCCCTGCCCAATGTCGTTTCCGCCGGTGAAGATCGTGACCACTCCGGAGCGATCCACCTTGAGCTGGATACCCGCCTGGGGCATGTCGTTGGGGTAGATCGGGTAATTGGTGCCCGAGATGTACATGGAGCCGGCGATGCCAAGGCCCTTGCCGACGGGCATCTTTCCGTGGCGTTGCTTCCAATCGGAGGCTGCTTCCACCTTGTCCAGGCATTGCATGAAACCATTGGAGGTGATGCGCTGGCCGTTGACCGTGGTGGTGTGCTCACCCAGGTAGTTGCGGCGCCGGATCTCGATGGGATCCAGGTCTAGTTTCTCCGCGATCTCGTCCAGCTGGATTTCGAAGGCGAAGCGCGGTTGCACGCTGCCGTGCCCTCGCTTGGGACCGCAGGGTGGCTTGTTGGTGAACACCCGCGTGGAGTCGAACTTGTAGCTGGGGAATTCGTAGGGCCCGGTGAGTAGTTGGCCCGAGTAGTACGTGGTGACCAATCCGAAGGAGCTGTAGGAGCCCCCATCGATCAGAATTTTGGCGTCTACGGCGGTGAGTTTGCCATCCTTGTCCGCACCGGAGCGGTAGGACAATTGCATGGGATGGCGTCCTCGGTGGGCGTAAAACACCTCCTCGCGAGTCCATAGCATCTTCACCGGTCGCCCTGTGATCTGGGCTAGCTTGGCGCTGCAGAATTCGAGGGCGAAGGGGTCAGACTTTCCGCCAAAGGCTCCCCCCAGGTTGGGCTGGATCACACGGATGCGGTGGGCAGGCAGGTCCAAAACATGGGCCAGGGCACGGTGCACATAGTGGGTGATTTGGGTGGAGGACCACAGGGTCAGAAGTCCCGTGGCATCCACAGTCGCCACGGCACAGTGGGGTTCGATGGCGCCGTGGTTGGAACCGTGGAATGAGAAATCCCCTTGGACGGTCACGTGCGAGGATTCCAGGGTGGCTTCCACGTCCCCGAATTCCAATTCCACGCGCTTGCTCACGTTGTCGCCGCGACGGTTGGTGTGGATTGCAGGCTCGTTGCGCTCCAGGGCTTCTTGCGGATCCAGATAGGCGTGCAGTTCCTCGTATTCCACTTCGATCAGGAGCAGGGCGCGATTGGCCGTGTCCTCGTCAATGGCGGCGACTGCGGCCACCGGATCTCCGATGAAGCGCACCTTATCCACGGCCAACGCGGTTTCGTCCATGGTCCAAGGGATGACCCCATAACGAGTGGGCAAGTCCTGGCCGGTGATCACCGCATGCACGCCGGGAAGCTCCAGCGCCTTTTGCGTATCGATCGAAACGATGTTGGCGTGGCTGTGGGGGCTGCGCAGGATTTTTGCATGCAGCATTCCCGGCAACTGAATGTCATCGGCGTAGATGGCGCTGCCCGTGGCCTTTGCCATGCCGTCCACCTTGGGGTGGGGTTTGCCAACCACTTGGAACTCTTTGCCCCAGGGAGCCTGGGTGCCGTGTTGATCGCGTGCGGCCATGGTTAGTTTTTCTCCCCGTCGAGGTCGGTCTGCCAGGCCGGAACCGGCGCTTTTGTACCAGCGGCATTGGCGATGGCGGTCTCCACGGCTTGCACGATTTGGGTGTAGCCGGTGCAGCGACAAAGATTGCCAGACAGAGCCTCTTGGATCTCTTCGCGATTCGGGTTGGGGTTCGCATTCAAGAGGGCTCGCGCACTCAGCATCATGCCCGGCTGACAGAAGCCACATTGAAGGGCGCCGCAGGCGTCGAAGGCCTCTTGGATCGGGTCGCTGCCCGTGCCGCCGGCCTTCAGGTGCGCAGGGCGCAACCCCTCGATGGTGGTCACTTCCTGGTCGGCGGCATTGGCCGCCAGACAAAGGCAGGACAAAACAGGTTTGCCATTGAGAAGTACGGTGCAAGCTCCGCAGTCCCCCTTGTCGCAGCCCTGTTTGGTGCCGGTGAGTTTTAGCTGATAGCGGACCAGTTCGAGCAGGGTCCAGTGGCTCGGGCAGGATGTGTGAACATCGTCCCCATTGAGTCGAAATCGAATCAAACGCATGGGCCCTATTGTTAGGGCTTGCCACCGGGAAGCAAGGGCGCTCCATCTATCCTGGGGCAATCCGTGAAAATCCCGATCCCTAGACGCGATGGGAACCCTGCACCCGGACGCACATTGCCGGGTTTTCTGGATTCAGGGGAGAAATCGGTCCCGGAGACTCTGGGTGCAGCGTTGATGGAGTTTGCGCGCCGATTCCCTTTTGCGGCCCGTGAGGAAGGTCAGGGTGGGCCAGCCGGTTCCAACCAGACCGCGCAGGACCAGATTGACCCTTCTGTCTTCATCAAGCTCTGCGATGGCCCGCAGGGCCTGGCTTTGCATTTCGGGGCCTAGGAGGTTGTCCAGGGGACTATTGCGCGGACAGGGCTGGGCTATCGACTCCAGATTTTCGCCATGGCATTGCACCAGGGAGGCCGGCAAGCCCGTTTGGCTACGGGGTCTTATCCGGGGGCGTTGGGAGCGGGAAAGGTTCCAAATACGGTGCAGGGCGATGGTGTGCAGCCATTGAACCACTCCGCCATCGGGCTCCCCCGGCCTTGGGGCGTAGCCCCCGGGGGATTGGTGGGCGGAGAGCAGTGTGTCTTGAAGGATGTCCTCGGGTTCGACAAAAGCCCTTAGTTTGGGTCCCATGTTCCTGCGAATGAAGGCCAGCAGGCGAGTTTGATCCGCCGACGCCAGGTTGAGGTCGGGCCCCTCCGCGGATCCTGGATCCTGTGAGGCGTCATGGGACGGGTCCGGAACCTGGTGAGGATTGGCTGTGGGCGGTTGGGTCATGGGCGGATAGGGAAGCGGGCAGGCCTTGGGCTGGACGGGTGGGGGAGGGGGGCCCCCGAGCTTCGATCGCTCTCATCCACTCCATTGGGACCAGCAAGCGGCGATGGGGGACAGAAACCTGTCCAATTCTTTTACCGACCCCACGTCGTAGGACCCATGGTAGTCAGAATTCGTAATCCTGCCGGACGAACCTCGATAGGGCCCGCTACTCGAACTCTGCGATGGTCTTGAGTACCAGGGGGCCCAGGTCCGTGGCCTTTTTTTCGCCGATCCCTTTGATGGCCAACAGGCTGGTGCGGTCCTTGGGTTTGTGGGCTGCCAATGCGGCCAAGGTGCGATCGCTGAACAGGATGTAGGGGGGCACATTGCGTTCGTTGGCTTCCTTCCGTCGCATGCTTCGCAGGGCCTCGAAGAGCCCCTGATCCACGGGCAAGCCGGCTTCTTCCAAGGCGGCGGTGGCCGCCTTGCGTCCCGCTCCCCGGGCCCGGGCCTTGGCGCGCTTGGGGCGGAACAGGCTGACCTCGCTTTCACCCTTCATGGCGGCCAACCCATCCTGGGTCAAATGCAGGGTGGGGTAGGGCCCAGGAGCCACGGCTAGAAATCCGCTGGACACCAATTGGTCGATAAAGGTCCGCACGTCACTGCGCTCGAATTCTTTGAGCAGGCCAAAGGTCGTAAGCTCGTTGTGCCCGGTCTGGCGAATCTTGGCGGTGTCCGCGCCGCGTAGCACGTCGGTCACATGGCCCGCGCCGTAGCGCTGCTGGGTCCGCACCACGCAGGACAGGATCTTTTGGGCGATGACGGCAGCGTCCTCGACCATGTTCAGTTCGCCTAAACAAACGTCGCAGGCTCCGCAGCCCCCGTCCGCTTTTTGGGTGGGGTAATCGCCGCCGAAGTACTCCACCAGGAATCGGTGTCGGCAAGCGGCACCACCGGCGAAGGACCACAACTCGCCCAAACGCTCTAGGCTGGCGTCCAATTCGTCCTTGGCGCCGATCTGTCCGGCCAGCTCGCTTTCCTGGGAGCTGCGCTCCATCAGGTTGCGCCAACCGTGGTAGTCGGATCCACTGTAGAAGAGGATGCATTCGGAGGGCAATCCATCCCGTCCCGCCCGGCCTGTTTCCTGGCTGTATTGCTCCACACCTTTGGGCAAGCTGGCGTGGATGACAAAGCGCACATCGGGCCGGTCGATGCCCATTCCGAAGGCGACCGTGGCTACGACTATGTCCGTACTTTCGTTTTGGAAGGACTCTTGCACCGTGCGTCGGCGCGCGCTATCCATGCCCGCGTGGTAGGGCTGAACCCGCAATCCCTTGGCAGCCAATTCTCCCGCGATGGAGTCCACATCCTTGCGGCGCAAGGCATAAACGATTCCCGCACCGCCCTCGTGACGATCCAGAACCCCTTGAATTTGATCGATCAGATTGGTGCGCGGGGCGATTCGGTAGGTCAGGTTGGGTCGGTCGAAGTTGCCGACCATGAGGTCCGCATCCTCCAGGCCCAACTCGGCCATGATGTCCTGTTGCACGCGCGGTGTAGCGGTGGCGGTCAAGGCCAGGAGCGGAACGCCACCCGCCTGTCGGCGGAGCTCGCCGAGCATGCTATATTCGGGTCGGAAGTCGTGGCCCCAGTGGGAGATGCAGTGGGCTTCGTCCACGGCGATGGCCGACAAACCCGCTTCCACCAAACGTCCATAGAAGCCGTCCATCATCAGTCGCTCCGGGGAACAGAAGAGCAGCTTCAGGTCGCCTCGAAAGAGTCGCCGAAGTACGTCGCGACGTTCCTCCGCGTCCTGGGCGCTGGTCAACATACCGGCCGGCACCCCGTGGGCGGTCAGCCCATCGAGTTGGTCTTTCATCAATGCGATCAGCGGACTGACCACCAGGGTGAAGCCCGGACGGACCAGGGCTGGTGCTTGGTAGCAGAGACTCTTTCCGCCTCCGGTGGGCAGCACGACCAGGGTGTTTTTGCCCTCCAGAAATGCGTGCATGGCTTCGGCCTGCAAGGGGCGCAACTCGTCGAAGCCCCACGTGCGCTGAATGGTGGGTCCCAGGTCTTCGATAGCCTGTGCGGCATCCCACGGCAGGACATCCTGGACCATTTGCGCGCCCCCTTGCCAGCCGCCCGATTCAACGCCGCTTCCACCGCCGCCCTCATCGGACCATAGGTTGGAAAGCTCATCGGCGGAAAGGTCGAGCTGGGGATCCAGTTCGGGGTCGCTAGACCCCGGGAAACCGGGGTCGGAATAGGGGGGCTCGTTGGGATTGGATTGCACGGGGGAGGCTCCAGGGGGGGAGACTGATTGGAGCAATCCCAGGTGGCAGGTCCAAGGGAATTTTCGTGGGGCCGTACTGGCATTTGGCTCCCCGCCTCCGGGTAACATCCAGGCATGCCCTGTCTCATCCTTCCGGCCCACAACGAGGAGAGCCTGCTGGCCCACAACCTGGGGCGGCTCCTCGAGGGCCTGCGCGATGATGTGCGGGTCCTGGTGGTGTGCAATGGATGCACCGATGGCACGGCAAAGGTAGCCAGGGGCTTTGAGCCCCGTATCCAGGTTCTGGACCTGGAAAAACCCTCCAAAGTGGGAGCCTTGAACGCGGCTGACGTCACCCTGGAAGGATTCCCCCGGGTGTATTTGGATGCGGATGTGGAAGTCGATGGGGACTCCATGAACCGCGTGATCGAAGTGTTGGAAGCCGGGGCCCTGGCGGCGGAGCCAATTCCCGTCCTGGACACCGAGGGGGCTGGTCCGCTCGTCAAGGCCTACTATGCGGTGTGGCAGGCCCTGCATGGGCAGCGACCGGGGTCCGTGGGTTCTGGACTGTATGGACTCTCCGAGGAGGGCAGGGCGCGCTTTGGAGCCTTCCCCCAGCTGATTGCCGACGATGGGTTCGTGCGGGCGCACTTTTCGCCCGAGGAGATTCTTTGGGTGAACGGGGCCAGTTCCCGGGTGCGCACCCCTCGACGGTTGGCAGACCTGGTGCGGATCAAGACGCGCAGCCGGTTAGGCAATCTGGAACTGGGCCGGGCGTATCCGGAGCTTTGGCAGCGCAAGGTCAGCGGTGGGGGAGGGCTTTCCAAGAAGGCCCGCCGGCTGCCGCTTCGACTGTGGCCTGCCCTGGCCGTGTACGTGCCGTTTCAACTTTGGGTTCGACTCCGGGCCAAGCGGCAGGCCAAGAATTTGGCGGAGTATCGCTGGGAGCGGGACCTTTCGTCCCGTAGCTGACTACTCGCTCCAATTGCCCGTCGGATTGCCCTGTGCGTCGAACGTCCGCGACTTGCGCGAATTGTAAACCGAAACGAAGTACGTGCAGCGCTTGCAGACGTCGGGGTAGTCCCCGCGTTCGTGGCTCTCGATCAGGTCTGTGATCGCCTCGCCGGCCCAGATTTTTGACAGGGGGGTTTCATGCACATCGCCCACGATCAATTCGGCTTCCACGTCGCGGCATGCGCAGGCGTTCACACGCCCGTCGGCCAGAACCACGGGTTTGGTGAATAGCAATTCGCATGCGCCACGTTTGTAGGGCATGCGGCGGGGAACCAGGCCCACGTCTTCGAGGGCTTTGTCTTCGATTTTGCCCGCCCAAGAGTCGTAGTCCGGTAGGGCGGCAATCTCGACTAAACCCGCCTTGCGGTATTGGTTCAGTTCGTCCCAAAGGGGGCCCGAACAGGCGCTATCGGGGCAACGCAAGGCCAGGGTGAACGGAATGCTGGAGCCGGAATCTTGCTTGAGTTTTAGAAAGTCGAGCACTGCGTCACGGGCGGCTTCGAACTTCTTCACGCCCATGATGCGGTTCCAAGTCTCCGCATCGAACCCTCCCCAGGAAACGTGCACGTGCAACTTGTCCGCGTAGGGCAACAGGCGTGCGCTCTTGTCGCGATCCATGAGGATGGCGTTGGTGTAAAAGCCGATTTGCGTGATCTCCGGACGGGCGTGCAGGTCGGCCAGGCGCTCGAAGATGAACTTGTCCACGAATGGGTCGCCCACGATAGGGGTCAGCGATACCGAGCGCCCACCCATGCCCACGTAGTCGGCCACAACGCGTTGAAAGTCTTCCATGGGCATGACCTTCTTGCGTCGTTCCATCTGCGGGTAGGCGCAGAAGACGCACTCCGCATTGCAGATGTTGGTGCCCTCGATGTGCAAGCCGCGGGGGATGGGGCGCAGGATTTCCAGGTTCGCCCGCACGGTTCCGCGGCGGAATCGGAAGTGGTATTCGGTGTTGAGGATGTCCAAGGCACGGCGAAGGCCGTGGCGCGCGGAGCCCGGAATGAGGGCCTTGGTGGCGCGGCGAATTAGGGCGGACATGCTCATGGGTGAACTATCCTACCCCGGCGGCCGTTTGGCAATAGCGCTTCTTTGCACTTGCGGCCCAGATCGACTTGGGGGGAATCAAAAAGAAAACCGGCGCACCGCAAGGGGTGCGGTGCGCCGGTTGGGCGGATCTGGGGGCGGGCTGGGCCCGGGCT
>JARGOW010000175.1 GCA_029212955.1 Planctomycetota bacterium
CTTTTTGATTCGATCTAGAGTCTCAAACGTTACAGGTGTCGCCACCCCAAACCAGATCTTTCAGGGAGGGCGGGCCCGACTCGGGAACCGATGCGGCAACCTGTTGGGTGACCCCTTCGTCATAGCAGAGCGCATCCACGTCTCGGAAGATTCCGAGCGGCATGGGCATGCCATCCACCGAAGTGATGTCGCTGAGCATGAACCCGGGAGCAGCGGAGCTCGTGGACGCATTCCAAACATCGGCGTCGGCGGCAGCGCAGGCTTCCATTTCAAAACCGTTCAAACGCAAGCCCTTGTCGCTGTCCTTGCCATAAACGATCGGCTCACCCGGCGACAGGTCCACGGTGCGGTCTGCACGGACACTGCGATCCATGCTGTCGGAATAGAAGTCCTTATTGAAGATCACGCAGTTCTGGAGGATCTCCACGAAGGACGTGCCTTTGTGCTGGTGGGCGGCTGCGAGGATTTTGCCCAAGTGCTTGGGGTCCGAGTCCACCGACCGCGCCACAAAGGTGGCCTGGGAGCCCAGGACCAACTGCAGCGGGTTGAAGGGACGGTCCACAGACCCCATCGGAGTCGTCTTCTTCCGCGTACCGACCGGTGACGTGGGAGAATACTGCCCCTTGGTGAGGCCGTAGATCTCGTTGTTGAACATCAGGATGTTGATGTTCAGGTTCCTGCGCAGCACATGGATCAGGTGATTTCCACCGATCGACATGGAGTCACCATCTCCGGTGATCAACCAAACATCCAGATCCGGATTGGCGACCTTCAAGCCGGTCGCGACAGCGGGCGCACGGCCATGGATGGTGTGGAATCCATAGGTGTTCATGTAGTAAGGAAAGCGGCTAGAACAGCCGATTCCGCTGACCACTACCGTGTTGGCAGGGTCTGCACCGACGGATGCCAGGTACTTCTGCATGGTGGCCAAAATGGCGTAATCACCGCATCCCGGGCACCAACGAACGTCCTGATCGGACTGGAAATCCTTACGGGTGAGTTTGGGCTTGTCTTGTGTAGTCATGACTGCGTTGAAGGCTCAGGCGAGCAGGCGATCCACTTCGGCATCGATCTCGGAGGTCAGGAAGGGAAGGCCCGTCACTTTGGTCAGGGAGACAAAATTGTGGCTGGGATACTCGGAGCGCAACAGGGTTACCAATTGGCCCATGTTCAACTCGGGCACAAGAATGGTCTTGTAGCGGGAGAAGATCTCATCCAAGCCCGGAGCCAAGGGCCAAAGATGGCGCATGTGAACGCGTCCTACCTTGTGTCCGCGGTCCGTGGCTTTCTCCAGGCAACGCTTGAGGGATCCAATCGTGGAACCCCATCCCAGCAGCAGTAGGTCGCCATTTTGGGCGCCCTGAACTTCGGGCGTGGGAAGCTCCTTGGCGATACCCCGGATCTTTTCGTTCCGGATGTCGCTCATGCGCTGATGGTTTTCAGGGTCGCTGGAAACGCTACCTTTGTTGTCGCGTTCCAGGCCTCCGATGCGGTGCTCTAGTCCGGGTGTTCCGGGCTTGATCCAAGGGCGTGCGCCCTTTGCATCGCGATCGTAGATGGGCTTGTCGTCGGCTTCGGTCTTGAACTTGGCCGGGAACTTGGGGAGCGCGTCCACATCGGGAAGCAGCCAGGGTTCCGCACCATTCGCGATGAAGTTGTCCGACAAAAGAATCACCGGCGTCATGTACTCCACAGCGATGCGGCAGGCTTCGATCGTCAACTCGAAAGCATCCGAGGCGGAAGCGATCGCGACCACGGGGATCGGCGTATCGCCGTTTCGGCCCCAAAGTGCCTGGTAGAGGTCCGATTGCTCCACTTTCGTGGGTAGGCCCGTGGACGGGCCAGCGCGTTGAACGTTCAAAACCACAAGGGGAAGTTCGACCGCCATGGCCAAACCGAGGGCTTCGGTCTTCAATGCCATTCCCGGGCCCGACGTTGTCGTGATACCGAGCGCGCCACCGAAGGAAGCGCCGATCGCTGCGCAAATGGCCGCGATCTCGTCCTCAGCTTGGAACGTGGTGACTCCGTATTCCTTGTAGTTGGCCAAGGTTTCCAGAACGGTCGATGCGGGCGTAATCGGATAAGAACCCAGGAACAGGTTCAGGTTCGAAAGGCGGCCTGCTGCAACAAATCCCATGGCTACGGCGTGATTGCCCACCACGTTGCGATAGGTGCCCTGGGGCAAGTCGCTGGTCTTGGGAACTTCGTATTGGCCCTGGAAGATCTCGTGGATGTCCCCCGCGTTGTAGCCCGCGCGCAATGCGGCTTGATTGGCTGCGACCAGGTCGGGGTTCTTTTTGAACTTATCCGCGAGCCACTCCAAGGTGGGCTCGAGCGGCCGGCTGTACAGCCAGTACATCAGTCCCAGCGTGTAGAAGTTCTTGCAGCGCTCCTTGCCCTTCGTGTTCAGGGGGGAATCCGCCAAGGCTTCCATCACCCGTTCATTCACATTGACCGGAATCACGCGGTAGCTTTCTAGCGAACCATCCTCGAGCGGGTTGCTGTCCAGCTTGGCCTTCTTGAGATCCTGGTCTTTGAAGTTGCCGGTGTTGACGACGATGATTCCACCGCGCTTGATCGACTTCAGGTTCACCACCAAGGCCGCCGGGTTCATGGCCACCAAAACGTCGGGCTCGTCGCCGGGCGTGTGGATGTCGTTGGCGCTGAATTGGATCTGGAAACCCGAGACTCCAGCCCGCGTGCCGACTGGCGCACGGATCTCCGCGGGGAAATCGGGTAGCGTGGCCAGGTCATTGCCGGCCAAGGCGCTCGTCATCGTGAACTGGTTGCCCGTGATTTGAATGCCATCACCCGAGTCTCCGGCAAAGCGGATCACGACTCGGTCGACTTGTTGGAGCGTTTGCCCCTGGTTGGGTTCCTGATTGGACGTCATTTTCTAAATGGCCAGACGAGGGTCGGGCCCACATAGATCAGTGGTGTCATAGGGGAGGATCTGGCCGCTTGGATCGGCCGCGCTCCACCCTGTGAGATTGGGGGACATTTTATAGACTTTGCGGGCGCTCCACCCACCTACTATCCGTGATCCCTGAACCTTTGCTCGGGCCCCCCTTCCCGATGTCTCAATCAGCGGCTCCGGAACCGCTTCCTGCCCCGACCCCATGGCCAACACCTCCAAGCCCCCCACCCCGCCCCTCCCCGAGGAATTGGAGTTCGCCATCCAGGCCGCTCGCCAGGCCGGGGAGCGCGCCCTACAGATCCGCCAAAGCGGTCGCTGGCACGACAAGATCCTGGCCGATGTGGGCGACCAAGCCTGTGACGCTTACCTTCAGGGGCTGATACTGGGTCGATACCCCCAAGATGGGCTCCTTTCGGAGGAAACGAAGGACACGCCCGATCGGCTCAAAAAGCGCCGGGCTTGGATCGTGGACCCCCTCGACGGCACCAAGGAATACATGGCCGGCCGGGACGACTGGGCCGTTCATGTGGGGCTCACGGTGGCAGGCCAATGCGTCTTGGGGGCCGTGGCCCTGCCCTCCCAGGGGCAGACCCTGTGGGGCTGGACTGGATCTGGAGCATCCGCGGCCGGGCTAGAAGGGGAAGGGAGCCTGATTTCTGGGGACTCTAGTGCCCCTGGACGTCTCCGCATGGCTGTCAGCCGCAGTCACACCCCGGACTGGGTGGGCAAAATGGCCGAAGAACTGGACGCGGAACTGGTTCCCGCGGGAAGCGTGGGCAACAAGGTTTCCATGCTGCTCCAGGGCCGGGCCGATCTGTACGTGCACAAGACCGGGCTCAAGGAGTGGGATACCTGCGCTCCAGAAGCCGTGGCTCTGGCTGCTGGCTGGACGGTTTCCCGCCTGGATGGTGCTGCGCAGGTCTACAACCAGGCCGATCCGTACAACGACCAAATGCTGGTTTGCCGCCCCGCCGATCGGACCCGGGTCCTGGAAGCCATCGCCGCCTCCGGCGCCCTTGGCTGAATCCCTACTGGATCGCCAACTCTTCCAGTCGCCTCAGCGCCTGGGTGAGTTCCAGGGCTAGCTCAGGAACAACCCTCTCCCTCAAAGCGTCGACCAAACCCTGGGACTTTTCGATGGTGGACTGCGGTCCCCGGCTGAAATGACTCCAAACCGCTTCGGGATCCGGGCTTTCCTCCAGGGCAATCGCCAAAGTGGAAAGGTTGTGGAGCTTGTCGCAAGCCTTAAGGGTGGCTGCCCTCGGGGACATGGTCGCCACCCGATCCACAGCGGCCTGCTTGCGCACCTCCCAGCTATCGCCGGTGGTTTCGGTTAGGGCGTCCACCAACTCGGCCACGTCCTCGCCAAACTCCTGGCTCACTCGCTCGGCGGTCCAATCCTCGCAATCTTCTACCACATCGTGTAACAAGCCGGCTTGCACCATGGCGGCATCGCAACCCAAACGCGACAGCATCATGGCCACGTGCATGGGATGGGATATGTAGGGGATCGCGCTTCCCTTACGGGTTTGGGCGTCGTGGGCATCGAGGGCCGCACGGAGCGCGCCCTCCACCCCTGGATCGAATAGATGGTCCACTAGATTTCGACTCCAAGGGGTTTCAGGGCAGCGAACCCGAACAGCATGGAGAACAGGATCATGTTCAAAAGAACGCCACCAGGGCCCTGGCCCGGCAGCCAGCCCAACGAACTTTCAGGATAGCGGAATTCCACCCGTTCCCAATGGCTCAAGCTGGCTTCGGCGGGCCAGAGGATTTGCTCCCAATTGGATGTTCGCAGGGGTTGTACGGCAGGATAGCGATGTCCCGTTGAATCGCGCTCACCCGCCCAAAGCCGCTTGATCGTGGATTCTCCACCGCGCTCGATTTCGATTTCGAAATGGCCGGCGCTCCGAACCACGAATTCCTGGAAGCCTCTTCCTTGCTCGGAAACCTGAATCAAAGGGGAAACCGGAACGAGCCCCTCGGGGAATCGCACCGTCACCGGATCCCCGCCCTCCCAGTTCAAACTCAGGGTGTGGCCATCGCCGGCCAAAGGAGACTGCACCGCTTCCGTCACCGGCATGGGCTCGAAGGCGTACCTAGCCACCAGTTGACCCGCCACCAGGGCAAACGGTACGGCGAGCGGAATGAATGGACCAAAGTTCAAACACACGTAACGCAGGTTGTGCCAAAGGACCTTTCCAATGGCTTTGGTCACCAACCGCAAATCATCCTGGTAGAGGCGGATTTCGATCATATGCCCCTTGATCAGATCCTTGGCACGCCGGATCGAAGCCTGGGGGCTGATGTATTTGAAGACCAGCAGGGCGAGAACGCCGAAGACCCCGGAAACTACGATCAGGGCAAGCTCCATCCCCAGATGCTCCAGGGGTTGGAGCACGAGGTCGAAGCTTGCGGTGATGAAGCGCTGGATGGCGTTCATGCGGAGCGCGCGTCCTAGGAGATGTAGCCCAAGCCCTTCAGCTTGGCGGTGATGTCCTCATCGGAACCTGCGTCCTCGAATTGGGCGACCTCACGCTCAAGGACATGCTGGATGAATTCATCCCGGGAGGCATAGCCGGCGACCTCGGCGATTTTTTCGATGCGATCGAGAAGGTCCTTATCGAGCTTGACCTTGTTGTTGCTTCCGAACATGGGTGGGTGCTGTGGTTGGTTGGTTTACTTGAGGAACGGCTGACCATCCAGTTCCATTTCGGGCTCCACGCCATAGAACGCGTAGAGTTGGGCGGTGATATCCTCCAACTTTAGACCCGTACGGGCCAGGGTCCCGTTGGTCAAAAGTGTGCCGGCCACCACACTGGGATGCATCAGGTGGTTGCCGTTGAAGGTTCCCCCAAGGTTATCACGCAACACCACATTGGGAATGCGCGCCAAGGAAGACTCGTCGGAGTTGCCGTATCCGGCGTTGTATCCCACCACCAAATCCGGGGCCTCGGACACGCGTTGTCCGGAATAGACCTCTTTGCCGGGATCTGCGGCCAGAATCACGCGGGTACCCTCACGGCCGGGTGCAAAATCCTCCACCGCCTCCAATTGGGCTTTGAGCTCCGCAATGAGATCCTGGGCTTCCTGACCGGGAGCAACGATGCCTTGGGCCTCTCGGCCTTTCAGATTCAGGTACAGGCCATTGAAACCCAGCCCATAGGCCCGGGTCTTGCTCCAGTCCACTGCGTCGATCAGGCGGACGGCCCGGAAATCCGCATGACCCCGTTCCAGTTCGCGCTCCTTGCCCTCCTTCAGCACCAGGTACCCGTTCTCGAGCAGCCAGGTATTCAGACTGAAAATTCGGTGGTACGGGGCAAAACCGTGGTCACTCATGACCAGGATCAGCGTGTCGTCACCGACCTGGGAACGGACTTCACCCAGCACATCATCCATCTTTAGGTAGAGGTCGATGAGCACATCCTTCCAGGTGCTTCCTTCCCTGCCGGACCACCATTGGGAGTCCTTGGCGGCGAGGACTTCGTCGTGGTGGGGGTGTTCCTCGTCCGAGTGGCGCCACATCATGTGTGCGCATAAATCCACCGTGGAGTAGTAGAAAAACAGCAAGCCACCGCGCTCGTCATTCATGTACGCGTTTAGCGCGTATCCGAGCATCCGGCCGCGTTCTTGGAAGACCAGCTCGGTCTGGGCCATGAACTCCTCGTCGGTCAGCAGCCCCTTCTTCAGCCCGTTCACATCCTCCGCCATACCCTGGGTGTAATAGAGACCGATGGCCTGGGCCAATTGCGCGCTCGCTTCCTCGGGGTCGGAAATCGGACTGACAGGATTCATTGGATCGATGTCCACCGGCGAAGCGTACAGCTCCAATTCCGGCTCCAGACTACGCAGATAAAAGCGAACGATGCCGGACATGGAATTCATGCCCACGGGCAACAGCGAAAATTCCACGGGAACGAACACGCTCCACTGACCGGTTTGGAGGACCAACTTCTCGCCGCCCAATTCAATGGCGACCGAGTCGGAATCGGCGTCCACATACAGGTCCAAATCCACCGACGAGGACGGCTCCCCATCCTTGAACGGGTTGGCGGGTCCATCCAGTCGGGTGCGCACACGCCCGTTGCGCACGTTGATTCGCTTGACCTTTGGATCGGTCAAGCGATCCAATGGCGGGTTGGTTGTGTACAGCGTGGGCTGGCCATAGGCGGAGTCAATGGCGGGCGTGAGCATTCCCGGGATGGAATAACCGAGCCCTTTCTCCACCGGAAAATTGATCGGCATGCGCCACACGCTGGCAGGCACGGAGTTCTCACCCAGTACCGTCCAAAAGGCCTTACCAGTTCGATTGCTATCGCTTCCCTCGGTGAGTGGGAACTTCCAATGTCCTGGCAGATCGAAATCCGAAGGGTGCGTGGGCCTTTGGGTGCCGGGCAATTCAGAATACGTCTCTGGATCCCTATGGATGAAGTCGTAGACCCCGTGCCCCCCAGGGTTGGTACCGGTGATGAAACACGACCAGGCCACCGGGCTCTGGGGCGGGGTGGAAGTCGCAAGCGGTTGAATGC
>JARGOW010000176.1:0-5570 GCA_029212955.1 Planctomycetota bacterium
TAGATCACGGTGCCGTCGCGCAGCAAGCGAACCTTGCTGTTGCGGTTCACGATGCCGTCGAGAACGATACAGCCGGCGATCGAACCGATCTTGGAAGAACGGAAGATGCGGCGGATCTCCACGTGGCCGGTGACCTCCTCTTCGAGGTCGGGGGCCAGGGCGCCTTCCATCAAATCGCGCAGCTCGTCGAGCAGTTCGTAGATGACGGTGTAGCGACGGATGCTGAGGTGGTTGCGCTCGGCTTCCTTGCGGACCTTGCCAGCGACTCCCACCTGGAATGCCATAAGGATGGCTTCCGAGGTGATGCCCAAGGACACATCGCTTTCGGTGATCGGACCCACGCCGGAGTGCACGATCTTGAACTCGACCTCGTCGTGGACCAGCTTGGCGACCTCGTAGCGGATGGCTTCGAGGCTACCCTGCACGTCGGCTCGCACCAGCAGGTTGATGATGGTCTTCTCGGGACCACTGCGACCCAACATGGCTTCCAAATCCTTGCGGGGGGTGGTGGAAGCGGCCAGGATCTTGGCGCGGTTTTCGTAGGCGCGCTCACCGGCGATCTCCTTGGCTTTAGCCAAGCTATCGACGATGTAGAACGTGTCGCCCACGCCGGGCAGGGCATCCAGACCGGTGACCGCCACGGGGGTGGCGGGTCCGGCACTCTTGAGGGTCTTGCCGATGTCGTCCTGGATGGACTTGATGCGGCCGTAACCCTCGCCTGCCAGAAGAATATCTCCCTTGGTCAGGCTGCCGTCCTGCACGAGCAGGTGTGCCACGATTCCGCGACCCTGCTGGATCTCGGCTTCGAGCACCACGCCAGAAGCGCTTCCCTTGGGGTGAGCTTTGAGACCGAGTTCGGCCTCGCCCATCAGGATCAGGTGGTCGATCAGGGGATCGATGCCCGTGCCTTTCAGCGCACTGATCTCGAACATGGCGGTGTTGCCACCGTACTGCTCGGGAACCAACTCGAAGCCCATCAGTTGTTGAATGACGGTGTTCGCGTTGAAGTTCGGCTTGTCGGCCTTGTTGATGGCGACGACGATGGGGGTGCCTGCGGCCTTGGCGTGGTTGACCGCCTCCTCCGTGCTGGGCTTGACTCCATCGTCACCGGCCACGACCAGAACCACCACGTCCACGGCCTTGGCGCCGCGGGCGCGCATGGCGGTGAACGCTGCGTGACCCGGGGTGTCAAGAACGGTGATCTTCTTACCGCTCTTCGAAGTGATTTGGTAGGCGCCCATGTGCTGGGTGATGCCGCCCGCTTCGCCGTCGGCGATCTTGGTGGAACGTAGGAAGTCGACCAGGGTCGTCTTGCCGTGGTCCACGTGGCCCAGCACCGCGATGGTGGGGGCACGGTCGACCAGGTCGCTGTCTTCCACTTCGCTGCGCTGCTGGATGAATTCTTCCAGGTGCACATCCTCGGCGGACTTGGCCTCGCGCACGTCGAGCTCCACCTCGTACTCGCTGGCGAGCAGGGTGGCGGTGTCCTCGTCGAGGGATGCATTCAGCGTGAACATGCCGTACTGCTTCTCCATGGCCATTTTCTGGACCACGGAGGACTTCAGCTTGAGAGCCTCGGACAGCTTGGCCACGGTGATCGGAGTCTCGATGACCACGGTCTGGCCGCTCAGGGGCGACTCGGTGACTTCCACGCGGGGTCCGCGGGCTCCACGGCCTCCACGGCGGGATCCACCACGGCCTCGGGGGCCGCTGCGGCGCAGGAAACGACCTTGCTCGCGCTCACGCAACTGGGTTGCGGTCAGTGCGCCTCGGGGGCCGGCCTTCTCGCGGGGTCCGCGACCCAGGGAAGGGCGCACGTCGGGGGTGACGTCGTCGCGACCCACCAGGCGGCGGGTTTGATGACGGCCCTTGGGCGCGTTTTGCTTTTGGAAGGTGGACGGATCGATGAAGCCGATCACGTTGCCCTTGGGGTTGACGACGACGGCCTTTTTGCCCTTGGGCTTGGGGGCGTCGGCTTCCTCGGGGGCGGCGGGAGCTTCGGCGGCTTCCTCGGTCTGGGGGGCCTCCTCCGCGGGGGCAGAAGGGGCTTCCTCCTGGACCGCTACGGGCTCGGCGGCCTCGGGCTCGGGAGCGGGCTCCTCGGGAGCCACCTCCTGCACGGGCTCGGGCTCCTGTGCGACCACGGGCTCCTCGGGGGCAGCCTCGGCTACCGGTTCCGGGGCGACCTCGGGTTCCACCGGCGTTTCGACCGGGGCAGGGGCCTCGGCGACCTCGGGTTCCGGTGCGGGCGCGGGGGCCGGCTCGGGGACCTCGACCGGCTCGGGCTCAGCCACCGTTTCTTCCGCAACAGGTACGGGATCGGGGGCGGGAGCTTCGGGCGTAACCTCCGGTGCGGCGGGGGCTTCTTCTTCGACGGCGGCGGTTTTACGGCGGACTTTGCGCTTGAGCATGGTGCTCTTGGGCGCATCGTCACCGGCCGCTTCCTCCGTGGTTGCCACCGGCGCGATGCCGTTGGCTTGCAGGAGTCCTTCCGCTTGCACGAGTTCAAAGTCGTCCAATGCGGACATGTGCGTCCGGGCCTTCGTAAAGCCGTAATCGCGCAGCTTGGCAGCCAGGTCTTTACCGGGCATGCCATAGCGTTTGGCGAGATCGTGAATTCGTACCTTTTTACTCAACGGGTCGTTTCCCTAGGTCGTGTGGGAGCGGGGGGGGGAGGGGAAGCGTGGCTCTAATCAGCCCTGGGCGTCTTCCGGGGAGGGTTCGGTGGTCTCGAGGTCGGTGGCCGCGACCGGTGCCGCGGGCGGCAGGTCCATGGGCTCTTCAGCATCGAGGGAGGTGCGGTCTTCGTCAACAGCAGCGGCCGCTTCGGGGTCTTCGTCACCGAAGTACTCGTTGCGGGTTTTGATGTCGATTTCCCAACCGCACAGGCGGCTGGCGAGGCGGACGTTTTGACCGCGCTTGCCGATGGCCAAGGACTGTTGATCCTCGTCCACCAAAACCACTGCGGAATGGGTTTCCACATTGGGGTAGATGTTGTCCAGGTGAATCGTGGCCGGCTTGAGGCCGTTCATGATCAGCGTTTCCAAGGAATCGCTCCACCGGATGATGTCGATGCGCTCGCCGCGCAATTCGTCGATTGCCGCGCGAATTCGGGATCCACGCACGCCGACGCAGGCGCCGATGCAGTCGACTTTGGGGTCGGACGTTTGCACGGCCATCTTGGTGCGATAGCCGGGCTCGCGGACCACGCGCTTGATTTCGATGATGTTGTCGGCGATCTCGGGGACCTCCAACTCGAACAAGCGGCGCACCAGGTCGGGGTGCGTGCGGCTCAGTTGGATGCGGACCCGGTTTCCGTCCTCGCGCACTTCCACGATGATGGCGCGGATGCGATCGGAGGGGGCGTAGGTCTCGCCGCGGACACGGTCGTCGCGGGAGAGGTAGCCTTCGACCTTGCCCAGGTTGACGACCAGATCCTGCCCTTCGTAACGCTGGACCACGCCGTTGACCAATTCACGCACACGTTGCATGAATCCTTGCTTGGCGGCTTGCGCCGCGATGCGACCGAGTTCGGCCAGGTCCAATTCTTCGTACTCGCCTTCGTCGTCTTCCATTGTGACGGCGCCGGTTTCCCGATGGATCTTGACGATCAGGTCCTCGTCCAGTCCCAGGCGCTTACGCACCGAAACGGCAAGGGATTCCTCGAGGGCACGGAAAATGACCTCGCGGGAAATGTCCTTTTGCGCGTGGAGGAGTTCGATCAGCCTCAGCAGTTCTTCGCCGTTCATGGTGGGGGCTTGTCCGCTTGGGAGAAGGGTGGTTTCGGTGGTGGACGGGGATCGTTGGGTCGCTTAACATGCAAAGAAGTGGGGAGTGACCCCACTTCCGGGCGGGCAGCAACCCGGTTTCGGTAGTGTGCATCGACCAACCTTTCGTGAGTATCCCTGGAAGTCAGGGATTGAAAGAGGGGAAGATGAGCCCGCAGTGTGAGCGAAAGGGGCTTCCGAGTCAACCGCCGCATGCCTCCTAAGCAGTTTCCAAATGAGCTTTAAAGCGATTTCACAGGGCGAACCCGGCCCCATCGGCTCCGGCCCGGCTTGGCAGGATTTCTTGGATCGCGCGGAGCGGGTGGCCGCCAGCGAGGCCACCCTGCTAATCCAGGGGGAGCATGGCGTGGGCAAGGGCTGGATCGCCCGGGCCATCCATGGGCTGAGCGGCCGTGCCGACGGGCCCCTGGTGGAAATCGATCTATCCGTTGGAAGCCCGAATTTGGTGGAATCAACCCTGTTTGGCCACGAGGAAGGGGCTTTCACGGGTGCCGACAAGGCCCGCTTGGGTTGCGCGCGTCGTGCCCATGGGGGAACCCTGGTTCTGGCGGGCCTCGACGATCTGGACCTGGGCTTGCAGGTCAAGCTTTTGCGTCTTCTTCAGGAGCATGAGGTGGAACCCCTGGGGGCGGAGGCTCCCGTATCCGTGGACGTGCGGGTGGTGGCCACGGCAACCCGTGACCTGAGGGAGCAGGTGGAGCTGGGGACCTTCCGGGAAGACCTCTTCTATCGCCTGGCCGTGGTACGTTTGGACGTGCCGCCCTTGAGGGTGCGATTCGAGGGTATGGGCGGCTGGCTGCCAGGGATGGTGGAAGTCGCCGCGGCCGAGGTAGGTCGGGCGAAGCGGGAGCTCAGCCCGGGCGCCGTGGAACGCTTGGCGGCCCACCCCTGGCCCGGAAATGTGCGCGAGTTGGAGAATGCGCTCCAACGGGTTCTGGTCCTGGGCGCCGGGGACGAAGAACCGGTCACCCCGGAAGAATTCGACTTCCTTGGCGATGCCCTGTTGGGCCTTGGGGGAGCGCGGGAGTTGGCCCGGCAAGCCCTCGCGGCCGGGGTTCAGGTGGACGATATGGTGGGGCACCTGCTCGCGGAGGCGCTCCAGGAGCATCGGGGTAAACTCGCCCCAGCGGCCAGGGCTGTGGGCCTTTCGCGCAAGGCTTTTGAGTACCGATTGACCAAGTGGCAGGAGGAATCCGCCCCCGAAGGAGACCAGGAATGATGGGACAATCCCCCGCGAAATGGGTTCTATGGCTCTGTTTGGCCGCCCCGGCAATGTCGGCGGTTGCGGTCGGGCTTGGCCCCCAGGGGCAGCTCGATGGAAGCCAGCTGCCTGAAATGGCCCTTCTAGCGGGCCATTCGGAGCGGAATCTGCGCCAAAAGGCCATGGATTGGCTGCTCGATCCGGGTTGGGGGGGGTTGGAATCGGAATCTAGGGTCCAAGTTGCCTTGGACCGTGTGGTCCTGGAGCGGGATCCAGAATTGGCCGGCGCCTGGCGCGTGGCCCTGGCCACTTGGGATTCGGAGCGGGCCCGGCGGTGGGTGGAGGGCGAGATTGCCCGGGCGCCTGTGCCCCAGGCCATGGAGCTGGTTTCCGCCCTCCAGGCCAATCCCCGGACCGGGGCTTTGATTCGGAGGCTGGCCGGCCGCCTGGTGGACCCGGCCCCGGAGCATGCTTTGCCCGTCCCCGTGGCCGCGGAGCTTTTGCCCCTTTATGGACGCATTCTTGTGGATTCGGTTCCCGGCGATTTGGTGCCTGCCGATGTGGCCCCCCTGGTGGCTGGA
>JARGOW010000176.1:5580-7436 GCA_029212955.1 Planctomycetota bacterium
GAATGGGGATCAGCGGTTGGTGGCGGCCGCGTTCCAGGCCTTCGAAGATGCGATTCAAAGGCTCAATGAATTGGACGAAGACGCGCGTACCGAGCGCGTTCTCAAGGTCCTACTGGATGGGGGGCTCGATGCGCGCCTGGTTCTCTTTGAACAAACGTTGAGTGCCTTCACTCCGCGGGCCCAGGGTGCCTTGGCCTTGCAAGGTGCTCGGGCTTTGAGCATGCATGTGGCCCGGGGGCACCGTGGGTTGGGCGAGCGTGGAACGGCCCAGCGTGCCTGGAGGTTCCGGGCCCAATACCTGGCGGGTATGGCGCAGATTGCACTGGGCGAATCGGAAGGGGCTACCCAGGATTTGTTGCAGGCCTTGCGCTTGACCGACCATGCCCTGCGCGGGTTCGGTGATGTGGACATCCAGGTTTCGGATGGATCCGTTTCGCGACAGAGACGCAACGAATACCTGGACCTCTTGCAGGAGCGTGTGCTGGCTTTGATCGCCTTGAACATTGCGGCGATCCAGGGGGGCGAGTCGGGTGGGTCCGAAGCTTGTTTGCAGCGTGCCCGCGAAGCCCATCAGCTGCACATGCAGGCCCAGGTTTTGTTTGCAGGGTTGCACGGAATTGCCCTGGGTGGCTGGGATTCTCTGTTTGATGGTCGTTTGTCTCCCTACAGGCTGCTCTTTCACAATCGGCGCTTCGAGGATGGGCTCCCGCTGAAGGCCTCATTGGATTTGGAGTTTGAACTGGGTCGTTGCCTTGCGAGCGTGGCTCCCTTGGAGCTACCCGGATTCGAGGCCCATCCCGTGCCGGATGCACATTTGGGCAACCCGCTCAAGGATCCCGACAGACGTGACTTTGTGGGGCAGATTCAGATGGCCCGTTTGGATCGGTTGGCCATGGAGTTGGACTTGATGGGGGAGCGGATTGGAGACGTTCAAGCGTCGCCGGGAATGCGCGTGCCCGAGGCGGAGATCGAGGTGTACACCCAGCTTGAAAGGCAGCGAAGAATCCTGTTGCGCCGCATCGAACAAGGCGAGGGGGCCAACAAGGAACAGGCGCTACTCGACCTGCGTGTGCCCGGTCGCCAAGCCCTTCGATTGGCCCGCGGATTGCGCGCAGCCGGTGAGATGAAGCGCGCCCAATCCTTGGTGGAGGCCTTCAAGGAAGAACTGGCCGGCAATGGAGTTTCGGATGCCTGGTATTACTTGGGCCAGGAGCGATTGGCCCGGGCGGATCTGGAGCTGGGCTCCAACCTGAGCGATGCGGACAAACCGCTAGAAGCGCAACGCTGGCTGGAGGCTGGCACCGAGCGACTCCAGGGAATCATGGAGCGACTGACCGAGGCCGGGGCCAGTTCCACGGCGCTGCGCCCGTACAAGGATCTTCTGGCGGGCGCCCTCGTGAGCCTGGCCGTCCACGCCAATGTGCGCCTCGGCAAGCCGGAGCAAGCCCTGGAATATTATGAGCGCGCCTATGCGCTCAAACAGGATGATTTCATGCGGGTTCTATTGGCTTGCTATCGGGCCCGCTCGGGTCAGGAATCCGAGGCGCGCAGCCTGCTGAAATCCGTGGCCGTGGCTCCGGCGCTCTACTACAACCTGGCTTGCACCCATGCCCTATTGGGGGATCGGGAGGAGGCCTTGTTTTGGCTGGGTAAGGAATTGGCGGAGAATCACCCCGAACCTGCCAGCCTCCGGCGCCAACGACAGTGGGCGGCCCAGGACCCCGATTTGCTCTCCCTGCGCGGGGATGCCGCATTTCAGGCGCTGATTTCCACGCGGTAGCAGTTAAGGGTCGTGTTATCGGGTTCGTTAGGCACATTCACGGCATGGGTCAATTCCTGATGCGCTTGCTTGAGGG
>JARGOW010000177.1:0-2829 GCA_029212955.1 Planctomycetota bacterium
CATTCCGGGCCGGTGATTCTCGTCGACTACGATCGGAGACAGTCCCGAATCAATCGCTTTGCAAACGCGTCCCATCTGCCAGCGTCGAGGCTCTGGGAGGGCCTTTCGACCCCATACCAGTTTCACTTCGCCGCGGCCCGTGGTGTTGTCTTCAAAGAAGGAGTCCAATTCGAGGAGCACGCCTTGATCGCGTTCTGCCATGCGCTTCGCAGTACAACTTTTTTCGCTACCGGTCAAACCTCGCATGAGGACCGATCGCTTGCCTTCCGCCCCAGAATCGGGTTGATTGATTCGATCTTCCATTGGATTGCTAATTGCTAAATGTGCGTGCTTCTTGAGCGTTATTGACCGAATCGAATTCGACAGCGAAGCCCGGAAGGCAGTTGATTTTCAGGGTTCGGAATCTCCAGGCGCACGCGGAACGTTCGGCTTGCGGCGTCCACTACGGAGTCCTTCACTTGCACCCTGCCGGTTGTCGTGGGATTCCCAGGCGCGTCCAACTGAACCATCGCAGTCCCACCCACTGCAATGTCTCCGAAAAGATCCACGGGTACGTGTACTTCCACGTGAAGGGGGTCCAACTGCGCAAGGGTCAGAACGGGTTCGCTGCCTGACTTGCTGTAATACTCACCTGGCGACAGGAAGCGCTCGAATACCACGCCGTTGATCGGGCTCTCCATGGTGCCTTGCTGGACCAAAGCTTCGGCCCGGACCACTTCCAGCCTTTGGATCTCGGCTGCCTCTTCCTCACTCGCCAAATTGAGCTCCTCAATGCTCAATTCGGTTTGCAAGAGATCCACTTCCTCGGACGTGCGGAAGCCATCTTTCATGAGCGCTTGATATTGGGCGAGTCGACGGCGTGAATCTGCAATCTTGGCCTCGATCACGCGCCGGGCAGCGCTCCCTTGGGCTCGGGCCCTTGCCAGATCCGCGTTGGCTTGGGGTACGGCCACATCCAACTGCGCTAGAACCTGCCCCACTTGGACCCGATCACCCCGGTCCACGTTGACCAGGGCGATCAGGCCTTCCGATGCGGCACCGAGGTGAATGACGCGGCTGGGTTGGGCGACTCCGTCATAGGCGAAGTCATCCGACGCGGAAACCGCACCGCCTTGGGATAGGACGGCGGCTCCGGCTAAAAGCGCGAGGATCGAGAGGGCGACCTTCATGGAATTCGGGGCAGGATTGAGTGAAATGCCCTCCCGCTTGGAAGGGTCCAACTCTCGTATCGAGCCAATCCGAAAATCCGGCGAGCGGCCGGACAAGCGTTTCCCGCCAGAGGGTCACTTGCCCCGCACTCAGCACGACAGGGGCCCCTTCGGGCCTGAAATTCCCACCCGCTTTTGCAGCTTCCTTGCCCGAGGCCTGTGGCCCAGGTCGGTCAGGACAGTCCGCGCATGCGCCTACGCAAGACGCCCCGCTCGACCCGCGTATCGCGGCCCTGAATCTGGGCTAGCTGGAACAATTCCAGCGCCCCGCGCAGGTCGACAGCGGTTCCGACCCCTTCGCGTAGCAATTCCGCCTTCATGTATAGGGCGTCGGGATCTTCTTCGGCCACCGCCGGCTCCAGGTAGTCCATGGCACGTTCCACGTTCTTGGGCATGCCCACCCCGGTGATCGAGCGCTTGGCCAATTGACAGGCGGCGCCCCCATGTCCCATGGAAGCGGCTTGCTCCAGGCTGGTCAGGGCCTTGGCCGACTCGCCGCGCTCATCGAACAGGTAGCTCAGATTGAATACCGCCTGGGATTCGCCCGCTTCTGCGGCCAACCGGTATAGACGCTCGGCCCGTGCGGCGTCCTTGTCCTGGCCTTCCCCGTGCCAGGCCATGGTTCCTAGAAAGGTCCACGCCTCGGGCACCTGTGCCTCAGCAGCCTTTTCAAACCACCGAACCGCCTGTGTCAGATCACTATCTATGCCTTCGCCGTAGTAGTAAAGCTCACCCAGCATCATGCAAGCCGTGCCGTCGGTGTCCGCTAGCTCCTGCAACAGGGCAATGCCCTTTTCAGGATCAGGCTCCACGCCGGCGCCGTGGATCAAGTGTTTGCCGAGCCAACGCTTGCTGACGGGATGCCCCATGCTCGCAGCTTGGCTACGGCAATCGTAGGCCCGCTCCAGATCCTGGGGAACGCCTTCACCGTGTTGGTAGCAAACGGCTAGATTCTCCATTCCGGCGTCGTTTCCGGCGTCTGCGGCGCGCTTGTACCACTGGAATGCATGCTTGAGATTGCGCGGCATACCGATGCCGAAGCGACAGTAGTAGCCCATCCACACCATGGATTCGTCGTGGCCCAAAGTCGCAGCTTTCGTATGCCACTCCCGCGCTCCCGCATCATCCTCGCGCAGATCGGAGTAAGCGCAGGCCAAGAGATACGCGTATTCCGCGTCCTGGGTGGCATCGAAAAGCTGCTCCGCTTTGGCGACCCCTAGATCCAAATCCTGGGGCATGCCCTGGCCGTAAATCATGCAGCCGGTCAGATAGCGATCGGCATCGGAGGAGCCAGCCTCCTTGGCCCGTCTCAGCCATTTCACAGCCGCGTCCTCGTCCAAGTCCGCGCCCTCACCATTGAGGTAGCAATACCCCACCGCGGTCATAGCTTCGCCATCACCCGAGTCGGCCGCCTTTTCAAACCATCGAAAAGCGGTGCGCTGGTTTTTGGGGACACCGTTGCCCTCAGCATAGGCACAGGCAAGGTCGTACTGGGCTTCGCGTTGGCCGTCAAAGGCCGCAGCGCGCAGGTAGGCAATCTCTTCGCGTCGGTTCAAGGACCCGATTCTATCCCCAATTCCGGTGGAAGCTACCCCCTCCCTGGCGCGGGTCAGCGGCCTCC
>JARGOW010000177.1:2850-7425 GCA_029212955.1 Planctomycetota bacterium
TAAAATCACCCGATAGCCCTCCGAAGGTGGCTAAATCCCAGGTAAATCAGCCCCTAAATCAGCCATGGCAGCCCAACCGAACCCCGAAAATACAGCCACATGCGCTGGGTGCCGGTTTTTGCAGACCACCTACGTGCCCGAGCAACCCTACGGCTGCCACGCATTTGGGTTTCGCTCCCGGGCCATGCCTTGGAGGGTCGTTCTCCAGGAGTCCGGGACCCCCTGCCAGGTCAAGGAACTCCGTGGGAATGGACCCACAACCCTTCCCAATCAGCGGCACTTCGGCGGCTAACCACGGGCATCTGAAACCGTTCGGGATAGGATGGCGTCCGTGAAGGATTCCCCCAACCGCTGTGGACCCGCCCCGCAAGAGGCCGGTCAAAAAAAACCGATCGCTCGCTCCAAAATCACCCGCTGGCGCATCGGGGTACTGATCGGAGTCCATGTGCTTTTTGCCCTGCACTTGGCCCATTGGAAAGCCACGGGCAAAACGATGACTCCCTTGGAGCCTTCCGAGGCCATGGAGTTCAGCAAGCGCTCGGTGATCAACGCCGGATTCATTTTCTTTGCGTTGATGATTCTGAGCACCTTGATCTTCGGACGCTTTTTCTGTGGATGGGCCTGCCACCTCGTCTTCGTCCAAGATCTTTGCGCCAGCCTGATGAAGCGCCTGGGAATCACGCCGCGGCCCCTGCGCTCCCGATCCCTGGCACTGGTTCCATTTCTGGCGGCCTTCTATCTTTTCATCTGGCCATTCATCGAACGCACTTGGTTGGGAGTTCTCCACACGAACTCAACCCTGCAGTTGGAAACCTCAAAATTCTGGGCCACCTTCCCCGGTTTGATGATCGGAATTCTGACCTTCGTTTTCGCCGGTGGAGTGGTGGTTTACCTCCTTGGGTCCAAGGGTTTTTGCACCTATGGTTGCCCCTATGGCGCTTTCTTTAGCATCGCCGATCGGGTGGCTCCTGCGCGCATTCGAGTCAACGACGATTGCGGGAGTTGCGGCCACTGTACGGTATCTTGCACCTCCAACGTGGCCGTCGCTTTCGAGGTCAAGAAGTATGGCATGGTGGTGGACCCCGATTGCCTCAAAACACTCGATTGCGTGAGCGTTTGCCCAAATGACGCCCTTAGCGTGGGATTCGGAAAGCCGTCCATCGCCGTCTCTGGCAAGCAAAAACGACGCCCCCGATTCACATTTGGCTACGAGCTTCTGATCACGCTCGGTTTCTCTGCAGCGTTCTTCACCTTCCGAGGTTTGTACGGCCGGATTCCGTTCCTCATGGCGCTAGCGGTGGGAAGCACATTAGCATTCCTTCTTCTTCGCGGAGTCCAGCTCTTCACCCAACCTAGGGTGAGCATTGCGCCCTTCGATCTAAAGCTCAATGGACGCCTCACCCGGGCGGGAAAAGGCTTCGCTGTTTTCGGCTTTGCCTTGATGCTTTTCTGCGGACATTCCGCTTGGATTCGCACTATGGACTTCATGAGCAAGCGTGCCTACGCCCCGCTTATTCCTGTCCGTACCGAATGGTTCACCGCCGCCCGACCCGAACTCACCCCAGAAATCAAAGCCGCAGCCAACCTGGTAATCGAGCGGTCCACCCGGGTCCTCGACGCCGGTTTTTTTGAGACCCCCCGCTGCCGGGTCGAGCGGGCTTGGGCCAGTATGATTCTCGGCGATACTCAAACCTTCAGCACGGACATGGCCGTGGCCGCCAGCCTGGCCCCCGATGACGTAAATACAGTGGTCGAACCTGCCCACAATCTGCGGGCCCAAGGCCTGGTAGCAGAATCCCTGCCCCTGTATTTGGAAGGGGCCCGAAGGGATCTCGACGAGGTCCAAACCATGAAATTCCTCCTGGATGCAGCAGGCCAGGCCGGTCAGATCCAAGTGGCGATCGATCACCTGGAGGAGCAGGTTGCCAAGCGATCGTGGGATTCCGACGCCTTCGAACACCTCGCAATTGGTCAAATGATGGCTCGCCGCCCCGTGGAGGCCTTGGAATCCTTCGAAAAAGCCCTGGCCAAAGCACCCGAAGCCAGCCGCCAGCAAAGGCTCACGGTCCAGGTGGCCAGGCTCCATATGGAGGCTGGGCGACCCACTATGGCTGAGGAGGTCCTCCAGGCCGGCCGAATCAGGCTCCCCGAGGACACTCACATCATTTATGTGCTCGCCCAGGTCCTTTACACAAACGAAAAGATCGATGCTGCCATCGACATTCTGGACCAGGGTCTCTTAATAGAGCCGCAGAATGAGACATTACAGAGTCTCCGCAAACAGATTGGAACCCATGCGGGCCGCCAACCGTCCTTCAAATGAGCCATACCGGCAAGGATTCCCCCCCGTGATCGCCCCAGCGCGATATTATATCTCGATGGGAAGTGGCCATCTGTCTGTCCCTGCCTCCCTCCTCTCCTAACTGAACCCATCTCCAGATCCGTGTGGATCTATTGACCCAGAACCCCAGCTCATGCTCAAGAAACACCTTCTCCTCGCCGCGGGACTCCTCCTGACCCCGCACCTGGTCGCACAGGATGTTGCCGTCTCCAAAGTGGCCGGTAACACCTCCGACGACTATTTCATGGAAGCCAACACTGGTTCCATGGTCGCCTACTCCATGGGTTCCACCTCATGTAACGTTGGCAACGTGGTCATCAACTGGACGCCCAGCAACCACCAGGCTCCGGTCATCCAGACCACCATGTTCCGCATCAAGGACAGCCGCATTGAGCAGCTCGGATACGGCTGGCTGAAGGACTCCTTCTGCGCCGTTAGCGAGAACTCCTGTGGTAACTGCATTGGCACCCCCTGCTCCAACCTGGGTATCGGCTGCGCCGACACCTACGGTTCCGGCCTGAACGACGGCGCCCAAGGCGTGGCTAAGTTCCAGGTCAACCCCACCACGGGTACTTGGCCCGCTGGTGGCTGGATCACCGCATCCGGTTCCCTTCCCCTCCGTGGACGTATCCAGTTCCCGACGTCGGACGCCGCCAACCCTGGCGCCACCTACATCGGCGAAGTGCTTTACATCTCCGAGCACGACCAGCTTGCCGGCAACGCCCGCAACAACGCTTCCTGGCACGAATTTGAGTTCGTTGGTGGCAGCCTGTCCAACCTGGACAACGTGGGCAGCATCCACATGTTCGACCCGGCCATCTTCGCCTGGAAGAACGAGCACGCTGACGTGAACATCACCGAGGTCCTCAACGTGGACGAAGGCGGTACGGGCGTGCACGGTTACGTGTTCGTCGGTTCCAAAGCTACCGACATCGGTGGCGGCATGTGGCGCTACGACTACGCCGTTCAGAACATGAACTCCGATGCAGGCATCAGCTCCCTCGAGCTTCCCGCCATGAACAGCACCGTGAGCAACATGTACTACAAGGACGTGGATCACCACAGTGGTTCCATCTGGGACAACACGGACTGGAACATGAGCAGCGCTGGCAACATGCCCGTCTGGACGTGCCCCGAGACCTTCGCCCAGAACCAGAACGCCAGCGCCCTGCGCTGGGGCTTCATGACCACCTTCAGCTTCGAGACCGACGCTCCGCCCGCCGCCTCCATGGCTGCTGCGAACTTGGGTCTCTTCAAGACCGGTGGTTCCCTTGCTGCTGACGTCATCGTTCCCGACAACAACGCTTGCACCGGTGGTTCCATCACCTCCTACTGCTCCGCAAACGCCAACTCGGCTTTCGCTAGCGGTGCAAACTTCACCGTGACCGGTACCCCCAACCTGCTGGTGAACGACCTGACCCTCACGGTCACGGCGCTTCCCCCGAACCAGATTGGTTACTGGCTCATGGCTCCCAACGAAGGCTTCTTCCCCTTGTTCAGCGGAAGCCAGGGTAACCTGTGCCTCGGCGCCGGCGGAGTCCGCTGGAACGAGTCCCAGTACGTGCAGTGGTCCGGTCCCTTCGGCTTCGCTCAGATGTCTCCTGACCTGAACGTTGGCCCCTACGGCACCGTGTTCGCCAACGGCGACGTCTGGAACTTCCAGTTCTGGTACCGCGACCAAAACCCGGGCTCCACGTCCAACACCTCCCAGGCAGTGAAGGTCACCTTCTGCCAGTAGGTTGAATACTCATCCAGCCATCCTTGGATGGTTGGATCGAGAGAATTAGCGATCGACCCGCTTCCATCACGGAAGCGGGTCGATCTTATTTAAGCCCATCGGATCAAGTGGACTGGAATACATCACCAGGGCCCGGAAGCGCTCCGCGGACCCCGGTCGGTCGGTTCGAGCCCCACAGGTGCTTCACTCTGGGCCTGCAATGGGCATTGAATCGCACCAATTCCGATCAAAAACCCTTTCCGCGAGCTCTCCGCGGGGCAAACTATCCCCGTCGCAACTTGCCCGCGCCTGCCCAAATCCCCCCCAAGCCATGACCCTCGAAGACCCTACAGGAAACCTACTGTCCATCCAAAGCTACCTGCTCGAAGAGGAAAAGCACCACCCGGAGGCCACCGGCCGCCTGACCTGGATTCTGTCCTCGATCACCCTGGCGTCCAAGTACATCGCCGCGCGTTGCCGTCGCGCCCGGTTGGAGGATGTGCTCGGGGCCATGGAC
>JARGOW010000178.1 GCA_029212955.1 Planctomycetota bacterium
TATGGCCTCGGTCACGCGGCTCTCACCGCTCCGGGTCTGGACCGAGAAAATCCCCGATGCGTCTTGAACCAGGCGCATGTCGTGCTTTTCCAGAAGCGACCGGATGGCGTCATCCACTCGTACGCTGGGGAAGGATGCGTGTACCGGGGTGAGTAGCTCGCCTTCCAAAAGAAAATTCACGCCGGCCTGTTCGGCGAGCATGTTCAGCGCATCCTGCAGGGGCGTACCGCGCAGATTCAAGGTGATCAATTCCTCGCCTCCCATGGTGGGCCAGGTCTCCTCAGGACTGTGTAGTCCCGGATGAACCGTCCCCGGTTCGTCCATTTCAACCACCGGCATGTGGATCGGGGACTGGGTCAAGGCTTGCAGGAGATCCGGATGGAACACTCCCACATCCGACTCCACGGCACGGCAACCGGCCAGGGCCAGCACAGACAACGATAGGATAGGCAGGCGCATTAGAAATTCTCCGATTGGATTTCGTTCGATTGGGCGGGCGCTGAGGATTGGCCCGAATTGGAGCTGACCGAGGATTCACTTTGGGGTTGGCGTTCCAGTCCATCGCCCAGGCGGGGCAACCGAACCTTGCGGGTTCCCCCCTTGCCTTGGACCTCCACGAACTCGGGATGAATGGTCTGAAGTTCCCAGCCATCCAGGAGTGCCTGGCCCTCCGAGAAGAAGCTCCCTCCAAAAATGGCGCGGTTGCCCTTTGGGCTTCGCATGATTCCGGTGAGTGGATTCTCGATCAGCCAAAGTTGAATTTGGGGGGGAGCGGATGCGGCCTCGGTCCCCTCCTCGTACTTGGACGTGGGATTCATGAGAAGGAACGAACGTCCCCTCGACCCAAAGTTACGCAGCGCGGGGTCTTCCCCGGATTCAATCCCGGGTTCGATGCTCGGTGCAAGGCCACCGGGAATTCCCGCTGCCGCAGGTTCCGAAGCCACCACTTGGGGAACCGCAGGTGGAGCAGAAACCGAGACCTCGATGGCAGGTTTGCTTCCATCTGCGATCGGAAGGGTCACCCCTTCGGCCCCCTGGGTCGTTTCGGTACTTTTTCCCGAGATGGCGTTGCGCACATCGGGCACCCAAACGGTGACGGCTCCCCCGCCGAGTAGAAGGACGGCCGCAGCTTGTTTGATAGGAATCATTGGATCTTGGCCTCCACGGCCGTCTGGGAAGTCTCTTCCTCGGTGGAAGTGATTTGGAACTTGGCCGCGTCGGCGTAGTGGAAAAGGCCCAGGGTGAGGGCATGTTGAATCGAATCTTCGGAGCGGGTGGCCTTGTCCAAATCCAAGGAGTGCAAAACCACCGGCCAGCCTTGGGTGCGCAACTCTTCCACCAGGCGGAGGCCTGCGAACTCGCCTCCCATCCCGGTGAGGACTGCGCTGCGCTCGACAATCACTTGGCCTCGCAGTGGATCGGTCACCATCACGGGCTCCTCCAGCATGATGCGATCCAAGGTCAGCCCCACATCCTCAGCTGCTTTCCGGATCGCACCGTGTGCCATGATTTCCTCCTGCCACTCGGGAATCATTTCCATGAGGGAATGGTTCGTCCGTCGCAGCCGATTGAGGTGATCCTCGATCGGGCCCAGGGCCTCCCAAGCCGCCTTGCGTTGCCGGGCTTCCGCGCTGCCCCGCTCCGCCATCGATTGGCTTTGGGAATCCGCGCGATACCCCAGATAGGAAGGGGCCGTCACACCCATGAGCCCGATGGGCAACAAGAGAACCGGCAGCAACTTGAGAACGCGGAAGTAGGAAGCCCTATCCGCCATGTTCGAGTAACAGGACTTCATTGGGTCAACCCCTCCATCAGGTCGCCCATGCCCGCTGTGATACGGAATGACATGGCCGCCTTTGAGCTTGCGCCCTCTTTCATGGCCGTCGGCAAATGCAGTTCAAAGTCCCTGATGCCCGGATAGGACCGGCAAGTGCGGGATAGTGCGGTAAGCGCATCCACCGAAGCCACAGGATCCGACGGAACACGCCCGGAAACCGTAAAGCTCTCAGAGGACTCCGTATCATCCATGTGAATCGAGTCCAAAATTGCGCGCTCCGCGAAGGCATCGAATGCCAACCCCAGCCACTCCTCAGCGTTCAAACCCGATGAACCGATGGCTTGCAAGTCCGATCGGCGTTGTGCGATCTCGCTTTTGAGGGCCTGTTCCTGGTCCAGGTCCTCGTCCACCGGACCCAACTTCTCGATGTGACTTCGAAGTATGCCCGTCTGGATAGACAAACTTGCCCGTTGATCCTCCAAACGTTGCATGCCCTGGAAACCCAGGTACAAACCGAGCGACATGGCCATGACGGCCACGGCTGCGAGGGAACGAACGCGGGGCCGACTGGGCAGGGTGAAATTTCCAGATGGGCTGGCTTGGGTGGCGCACAAGGATAGGTATTCGGCCCGGGCCTGTTCCCTATCGGGCTTGGGACCATCGCCTGCCAGCAACACCGTAGAGTCGGGCAAGGCCGCGTGGCAGGCCAATTCAAAGTGTTCGGCTTCGTCCTGGTTCAGTCCGGCAATGACCACCGTCTGCACATTTCCTCCGCGGGACTGACGACGCCAATGGCTCTCGAAACCACGCAGTTCCTGCAAGACCGATGCGGCCATGGTTGAGTTGACTTGGAAATGACCAGGGACCACGGTTTGTTGAACGAGTTTCCCGTCCGCTGCCAGGGAAATGGCCACCGACTCCCCCTCCACACCGATCACGATTCCCGCGGTTTTTTCTTCGGCGGCTGGAAGCATGGACATGCCCAGCTCAAACAACGCCAATCGTCCAAAGACGATCCTGCGAACCTGGAAACCAGCATCGCGAAGGTCCCGTTTCAAGGCCCGCAACTCATCCAATCGGACGGCCGAGATCAGCCAACGGCGCTCATCTTGACCCTCCATTTCCAAACCGGTGAATGCGGTCTGGTGGAGCTCCACCTCAAGGATATTGGCCGCCTTGCGGTGTAAGATGGCCTTGGTTTCCTTATCTGAAAGCTGGGCCAACGAAATGATGCGTTGGCGTACCAAGGAGCCCCCCAGAACCAAGGTGCACTTGCCGGGCTTGTGCCCGGCGGACTCCAGCAATTCCGTAGCAGACTTGGCCAAGCCACGGGAAGTTTGATCTTCGCAGTCCCCCCGAACGTAACCGGTTCTGTCGGAGCTCTGCTTTGGGATCCACTCGACTCGACCGGTTCCGAGGAACAGGATCGACGAGGATTCGTGATTGCGATTGGATACAGACATGGCGGGACTTGGAGGCTGCATTCGATACAGCCCCGTAGTGCCCCAATTCGGAGCCAACCCCAAATCCCTGAATGGCCAGGGGACCGTATTCCCACCAGCGGCATACTCCTTGTCCCCCAGGAAGCCCCATTCACGCACACCGTCCCACGCCTGAACCACTTTTCAATTTACGGTCAAAGCGGAAAGACCTAAGGCCCGCCAATTCCGAAACAACTTCCACGGCGTGTCCACGTGACATGGCCTGCCCCACCCCAATCATAGAGAGAGAGACTCCCCCATGATCCCCAACAAAAAGTCCGGTTTCACCCTGATCGAGATGGTTGTGACCATTGCGATCCTTGCCCTGCTTGCAGGTATCGCAACCCCCCTAGTCACCCGTCAGGTGGAAAAAGGCCGCATCGCCCGCGCCCAGGCCGACTGCGATGCCATCGTGAAGGCCATCGTGATGTACCACATGGAGTACGGGCGCTACCCCGGCGGCTCCCAGTCCGACCCCACCTACAACTATCAGGGCCCTGGCGGCTCCGGCTTCAATGCCCTCGCCCCCGAACTGATCAACGGCTCCGTGAAATTCCTCAACAAGAAAATCGGTTTGGATCCGTGGGGCAACAACTACTGCTACCACATCTACACCCGATCCAACCCCTACCAGGACGTGTCCGTTTTCTCCATGGGTCCGAACGGCAGCAGTCAAAGCTGGAGCGGATCGCTGTGGAACACGGGTAGCTTCGGAGGCGACGACATCGGCTCCCTGCACGACAACTAAGCACGCACCTATCGCCCAACCTCGGGGCAGATACGACGAAAATGGCTGGACCCACAGGTCCAGCCATTTTCGTTTGTTGGGCCCCATTGTACCCCAGTCAGGCCCCTACTCGCCTTGTAGCTTCACGAGGGTCTTTTCCAGGCTTCCAGCGGAAGCGGGGGACAATAGCAGCTGAAACACTCTCTTCCCGGGGGACTCCACGTTGGGAGATCCGGGCAACTCGATGGAAGCCTCCCGGCCCGCTTCGCTTGTTCCATCGAGCAAACGCCCAGTCCAGGTGGTGCCGCCCGCCTGGGTTAGGGTGATTTGAATCCCGGGAAGCTCTCCTGTTCCACCGGAAACGTCTCCACCGGTGACATCCTTGATGGTCACCAAGCTTAGTGCTCGCAAGAACAATTGCACCTTGCTCTTGGCCACGGTTTCTCCGGAAGCAGCCTTCCAAACAATCCGCGACCCCTTTTCCCGGGTCAGCACGGTCGAATCCAGAGTTCCATCCTCCGGATCCATTCCACGGAGTTCGATGCGCTGCACCAGTTCGGAATCCAAATTGCACCAACGGCTCTCGATCCAAATCAAAAGATTGCCGCGCACGGACTCACGCACAAAGTTCGGTGCCCGATAGACTCGATCCGAGTCGGATCGTCGCACGTAAAACGCACGACCCCCGGGTGCCTTGTCCCCCTGCAAAAGGTCCGCCAGAACCTGGCCCTGTTCATCCAACAATTGGATGCGAACCGCCTGGTCGTCCTTGAGGCCGTAGGTTCCGTGGGAGTCGGGATCCTCGCTGAGCAGGTCCATGGAGTTAAGGGAAGCCACGCCATCGATCAAGAAATCCACGGCACGTTTGCGGGCAGGGTATCCATGGTGCGCGGGCAGTCGAAACACCCCTTCTGCGTCCCTTTGAACGAGCCAATCGGGATCCTCGGCAAAGTCCCCTTCCGCCCCCTGCTCGATTCGCAGGGATGCCACCTGCCCGGGTGCCCAGGCTTCAAACAAGGGTAGGACTTGGCGCACGGCCTCCGAACGGGGCCAGCTCACAACATCCAAGGCCACCAAGCCCAGCAATGCCACGGCTAACGTCCAATTGAGTCGGGATAGTTTCATCGGGATTTGCGCTCCTTCCAATTCCATGCGGCCCCGATTCCGAGGACTCCGGCCATGGCCAAAAGCAGGGGCCAAAGCATGGAGGACCACCTTTGGCGGCGCACTCGGCCCTCCGCCAGGTCCGCGCGCTTGAGGCGCTCACGCATTTCCTCGGGGGTGCGCGGAGCTTCCAATCCATAGATTCCAGCCGCACGCAACTCTTGTTCGAGCATGTTGCGGATGGGCCGCTGACGTGGTTCCTTGCTCCGCACATCGATCAAATCATCGCTGCGCGATAGCCAATCCATGATGTTGTCCAAAAGACGTAGGTTGTCAGCCGTCGCGCCCGCCATAACCGGAGCGTAGTTTCCCGGCAACGGATCGCGCAACCAATCCGCGTCGCCGACCAGCACCACGCGCGAGTCCGCCTGCCCCTCTACAACGGGCTCGGAAGTTTTCTCTACGGGCTTGCCGCGCTCATGTTGGGTCGCGTCGAACGCTGCGGGAGCTCCCGCGCGAAAAGGACTGGTGAAGCGCCCGGTCAAAGTGGTGGCAAGCACATAGGATTGACCGGATCCCCCCGCTGCCAAGCTACGGGTGTAACTCTCGATTTCACCCGCGTTGCGCCCCGCTTCTTGAATCCAGTCCACCAGGTAGCTTTCCTCAGAGGAATGCACAATATCCAAGCGTTCCATTCCATCCGGAACCTGGCCGGGCCCAAAGGCTTGGCACCACCACAGGTCCAAGGTTCCCGAACGGCCCGTGGGCGGAAAGGTCCGCTCAAAAGCTCCAGGTTGTAGTTTCGGACAACCCGGATCGGTGATCGGCTCCAAGCGCTTGGCTTCTGTGGGCTTTCCATCGGGGCCCAGATCCGACACAACAAAGTGGCGCTGACCTGGCCAAGAACGATCCCAGATATGGCCGTCTAAAAGCGGAGCGCCCCAGTGGGCCAGCATCGGTTCCAAGCCGGCTCCCTGCAATTCGCGCCCTTCTATGATGTGGGCCGCAGGTCCTAGGGAATTGGAGTGCACCGTGTCCAGGCAGATCAGTGCCCGGCCGCCCCTTTGGATGTACTGGTCCAAGGCAAAGGCCGCCCGGGGATGCCAATCCTGGGGACGCAGGACCAGAACCCCGTCGACCGTATTCGGAATCGACTCCCCGGCTTCCAGGTTGGCCACCGGGATCTCTACCAGTTCCATTCGCTTGCCCAGATGGGAGCGCAGTCCTTGGAATTGGCCTAGAACCACGCGTTCCGCATCGCCCTCGAGGGATTCCCCCATCCAGCCCCAACGCAGGGGGCGGTCCCGTAGAAGCCGCTGGACCGCGCCCGCAAAGTCGACTTCCAAGGTCCACGGGTTGAGCAGGGGCAGAACCTCAGTGCGACTCTTGTAACGTAACACCAAACCCAGGTACACGAGCTGGCGGGTTTGATCCCCACCGCGCCCGGTCACGACAGGCAAGGGATCGATCCCGTAACTTTGCGCCTCTTCCGCCGCGCTGGAAAGCACGGAAGGATCCTGGGTCGAAAGGCCCATGCTCCCATCCGCCAATCTTTGAAAGTCCTTTACTTGGGCTTCCACGCGCGCCTTGACCAAGGCCCACTCCCCCGATTGCACATCACCGGTGATGAAGGCTTTCACCTGGAGGCGATCCTCGATACGGCCCAGGATCGCCTTGGTTCCAGCCGAAACCTCAAACAGACGGTCCTCGGAGAAGTCCTTGCGAACATGCAAGTGCCGCTGGGCCATGTGCAGGCCCTCGCCTAGTACGGCGAGCATCAGAACCAGGGTCAACCAGGCTTGAAAGCGTCTATTCTTGCGTGTTTCCATGGTTCCCTACTGCAAGCGGCGCCGCTCAAGCAGCACCGTGTTCAATACCAATCCGGTCAAGGTCAACAGCATGAAGTACACCACATCCCTCAGGTCCAAAACTCCCCGCGCTGCGGTATCCAGGAAGTGTGCCTGGGGCGATGCTTGCTCCAAGAAAGGGGCCAAACCGGCAGGCATGTAGCCGACCAACATGCGCAGCATCCAAAGACAGCCAAGCAACAGGCAGGAAACCAGGAAGGCCACCAACTGCTCCGACGTGAGAGCGGAACAGCATAGGGCCAAGGCGGTATAGGCGGCCGCCAATCCACCGGTCCCCAGGAAACCCAGGACCACGGTGGACATGTCCAAATCGCCCAACCCCATGACCGTGATGGCCGTGGGAATCACGAGCAAAAGGATCAACAGCATGACCACCGTCCAGGATGCCATGAACTTGCCCAGCACCAACTCCCAGGTTCGCAGGGGATAGGTCAGCAACAACTCCTCG
>JARGOW010000179.1 GCA_029212955.1 Planctomycetota bacterium
CGAGCACCCGCTCCTTCAACAAACTGTTCTCCGCGATACAGAGGGGCACATATCCCGGGGAGGCATCCTGTCCACCGCCCCCTTTCTCCCCCGACATCACCCGGGTGAAATGCTCCACGATGCAATCCGCCATGGGGGACTCGATGGCCAGTTTCTGGCCGCGAACCGATAGGTTCGTTTGGGAGAGAGTATCCATGTCCGAACATAACCGCTGCTCCCCGACCTCGGAACCCCGTGGCCCCCTACCCGCTTGGTACCGCCTTGGTCAGCGGGGGTACAACCGGGTGCGGCGAGCCGGTCGCACCCCAACGCAGTGGTTCAGCCTCGCACGTTGCATGGACGATTCCTTCAGGTGAAGCCCCAACCGACATCTCGAGATTCACCGCAAATTCACGATAGCCAATCGACTACGCTGCAGCGACACGAAGACCGCTAGAATGCCCCCTTGAAGGCTCCCAGGTGCATCTCGGCTTACTCGCTAATGCTCCGCATCGACGCCCCCCTCTCCTTTAAGAATCCAATTGGATGGTACGCTTTCAAGGCACCCGGACCCGGTCCATTTCCCGTACCAGCAACCATTCAATGAGAACTTTCAACTCCTCTGCTCTTTCCATCCTTTGCCTTTGTGCGAGCGCTGTTCCCGCGATTGCCCAGGTGGGCGATGCCGAGTATGTCAATGCAACCATTGCTAGGGTTGCGCTTGGCATCGGTTCGGGGGACTTCGATTCGGACGGCCACATGGACTTGATCAGCGTGTCCGACGAAAGCGGGCGGGTCGTCCTGTTCAAGGGTTCGGGTGGCGGTGACTTTTCCACGGGAACCGAGTTGTTGCGCGGTGCCGATTTGGTTGGGAAGCCGATTTTCGCCGACTTTGACCTGGACGGTGACCTGGACGTACTCCTAGCTGAGAATAACTTCCAAACTCCCGAAGACTTTATCCTGCTAGACAACCTGGGAGCCAACGGGTTCCAGGTGACACCCATCGATCTTGGATTCAGTGTGTCCGTCTGGTCCTTCGAGATGCACGATTACGACCAGGACGGGGATCTGGACATCTTCTTGAACAACTACTTTGACGTGGCCCTTATCGAAAACCTAGGAGGGATGAACTTTGCTCCGCCGACCACAATTTTCAATGGCTTCGGAGAGTCCATCGAAGGGATGGCATTCGGTGATTTCGACAACAACGGACGCGACGACTTGGTTCTCACCACACTTGACGACTACTTCTTTGAAGTGGATTTGGTATACGTAGCCCAGGACCTCAATGGGGCATTCGGACCGCCAACAGTACTCGCACCCAATGTGAGTTCCTTCAGCGCGATTATCCCCATCGACTTAGACAATGATGGTCTATTGGACTTCTTGCATCCGGGCAATGGGCTGATTTGGTATCGAAACATGGGCGCTGCCGTGCTCGTTGCACAACCTGGTTCACTGGCCAATGTGCCCGGGATCAAGGAGGTCCACCATCACGACGTGGATCTCGATGGGGACCTGGATTTGGTTTGCGCCTTGGATGGACCCAATCCTCAAACAGATCGCCGCATTGTGGATCTTATGAACAACCAGGACGGCACCTTGACCGTTGGAGCCCAGACCAGCTTGGTGTACTGGCCCCCGGCCTTCATCGCCCCCGCCGATTTCGATGGCGATGGGCGCCTGGATGTGGCCCACACAACCCGGTTTTCCGCACAGCTTTTCTGGGCGAGTCGGGGGGCCAATGGAACCTACTCCGGAAGGAAATGGATCACCCAACGGGCTGGCAACGATGACTTTGGAGCCATCGACGTGAACGGAGATGGATTGATGGACGTCGTGGACGTGGAGGTCACACAGGGCGAAAAGACCCTGAGTTGGTTTGAGCAACGCCACGACGGAACCTTCGAGAAGGGTGTCGTGACCCCCATCAGCGGATTTATCCCCACCGGCGTGGAGTTCGCAGACCTGGAGGGCGATGGTCATGGCGACGTCATTTACGCGGAAATTGGCGTCCAGGGTTCCCCAGGCCGAATCCTCGTATACCCCGGGGGTCCGATCGGTTTTGGTGCCCCGGTGGAAGTGCATTCCCACCCCACGGCGCAACAGCACAATACCCCCTTGGCCATTGATTTGGACATGGATGGGGACCTGGACCTGGTCAGCTGCGGAAGTGGAATCACAGATATCGTGGCCGCCTACATCAACCTGGGCAATGGAAATTGGTCCCCGCAGCAGACGGTGGATTTCCTGCCCCTATCCACCACCATCGGTAAAGCGGACTTCGATGGGGATGGACTGGTGGACATGATGGTCCTGGGCGATTTCATCCAATCTCCCACGGTCTATCTGTACCGCAATCTGGGCAATGGTGGCTTTGCGCCCAAGATATCCGTGTGGAGCGGTTCCCTGGATAGTGAAAGCGTTGCAGCAGCGGACTTGGATGGTGACGGGGACAAGGAACTCTTGCACCTGGTCAAAAGCGGCAACCAGACTTTTGTTCATTGGCATGAGAACCTGGGCGGATTCCAGTTTGGCAATCCGGCCATGCTCACCGAACTGACCCCTAGCAACTCATTTGCGAACTACAATCTGTCCACCACCGATTGGGACCTGGACGGCAAGGTGGACTTGCTAGTGCTCAACGAAAGTTACGACCTGGTCCAGTGGTATCGGAATCTGGGCGGTCAAACCTTCGACAGCCCCGTGACCCTCACCGGGGAATTCCAATACTCCCGCGCCTTTCAGACAGTGGACATGGATGGGGATTTAGACCAGGACATCCTGGTTGCCGACACGGAACAACTGGCGACCCTGCTGTACCGCAATCAGACCAGCCTCGGTGTGGATGTGTGCTCTAGCGCCCCGAATTCATCCGGTGGCACAACGGTGCTAGGGGCGACGGGCTCCCATGTGGCGAATGTGAACATGTTACGCCTAGCGGCGACGGACATGCCTCTCAACGTATTCGGCTACTTTCTGGTGGGAAGCGACCAGGGCTTTGTCGCGAACCCGGGGGGCAGCGATGGCAATCTGTGCCTCGGTGGGGCCATCGGACGCTACAACCAGTTCGATGCGATCCGGTTCAGCGGCCGCCAAGGTACCTTTGCCCTTGAGTTGGATCTGACCCAAACCCCGACCCCCACGGGAACGGTGGCAATCATGGCCGGTCAATCCTGGTATTTCCAAGCCTGGCACCGGGATCAGAACCCTGGCCCCACTTCCAACTTCTCCAATAGCCTGGAAGTCCAGTTTCAGTGATTGAGTCGGTCGGATGAAGGGGCTTGCGCCTTCACCGATTCGAAACAAAAGCGTTCGCGGTGATACGGCCCGGCGAGCCGGGCCGTGGTGTATATCCCGGCCTTGAAAGAGCCCTCAGGGGTCCACGGCCCCCAAACAGTAAAAGGGTTCGGACCGCAGCATTCACGTGCTTTGGAACCCTCGCGGCCCCATGCCCAATTCGGAAGTGGATAGGATTTCCAAAGGGGCAGTTTCGAGGGAGGGGCGGGGAGAAGCAGCGAGCTGAGGGGCGAGCATGCCGTTGGTTGTAGGGCATAGAGCGCAGAATGGGCTCGCTACGGAGGTACCGTTCCGGGATAACTTTAATCGATTATCGAAGTCAGACATGGGTAGGCCCGACCGCAGTGGCTTGATCGGCACCCGGCTGTTTAGGAAATGCTGTATGTGGCCGGAGTTGGCGCGCGATGGAACCTTCTGGCATTTCTAACCCCGCCGCGATTTGCGAATAGAACTGGCTGGCTAAGGAGTACCGAGACAAATCAGAAGTGTTGGGTCTGCTGGATATACGATCGAAGGTGCCCCGACTGGGTACTCGCGCATTCCGCAGCGCATCTAACGCCCATTCAAAAGTGAAGAAAGCGGTCCATCTTCACAACTGAATCCTAGGGGACAACGGATGTCGGCGAAACGCTTTGCTCGTTGATCCGGCGAATACGCGGAAGTACCCCAAAGGAGAGGCCTAGTCGCTCTCCTAAAGTGATGCGACGTCAAGTGCTGCGCTTACTTCTCCGCCGCGGCGCGGGTGGTCCAGAGGTCGACTTGGTCGGGTTGTTGCATGGCCTCGTACAGGGAGGCGAGTTCGGTGCAGAGGATGCCGGGGTAGCCTTCGTTGCCTAGGGCGGTCCAGTTGGCGGCTACCTTTAGGAATAGTTTCTCGGCCGCGGGTAGGTCGTCATTGGCCATCAGCTCTCTGGCGAGTTTGCGCATTTTGCCGGCGTGGTGGATGGCGGCTTCTTTGATGAGGGGGTGGCCGGTGGGGAAGCCTTCCAGGATGTCGTCGACGACGGTGGTGTACTCCGATTCGATTTCACTGAAGCGGTCCAGGTCGGCGATCAGTGAGTAGTAGTGGTAGCGGGCTTGAAGGGCTTCCGCGTGCTGTGCGCCGCGGTTTTCGACCATGCGTTCCATGGAGGTTTTCAGGATGGGCTCGGCTTCCTCTTTTTTGTCGGCTTGGGTGAGCAGCATGCCCAGGTTGTGCAGGCACATCATGGTTTGCCGATGGTTGGGGCCTAGGGTCCGCTCTTGGGCTTCCAGGGTTTTGCGGTAGAAGGATTCACCGAGTTCTAGTTGGCCGGTTTGGTGGTAGGCGAAGGCCAGGTAGTTGAGGGAGCCCAGGGTTTCGAAGTGTTCCAGGCCTTGGATGCGCTCGCGGCGTTCGACCAGATCCTCCAGGACTTCGATGGCCTCTTGGAATCGCCCGGATTGTAGGTGCACGGTGGCCAGGGTGTGTTGGGATCGGAGCACGCGGGGGTGGTCGGGTTCGAAGGCTTGTAGGCTGATCTCCACGCCTTGCTCAGCGAACTTCAGAGCGTCGTCGTGCTGGCCCATGGCGCCGTACATGGTGGCCAGATTGACGATGCTGCTGATCGTTTTGCTGTCCCGGCTCCCGTAGATTTCAACCTGGCGGGGGATCAGGTCTTCCAGGATGGTGACGGCGCGGGGGAAGGCGCCTTTTTCGTACAAGAGGCCTGCCAGCCGCGTTTGAGCGTCGATGGTGAGTTCGTCATCGGGTCCGAATTGCTGCATGCAGTTCGAAGCCACCTCTTCCATGAGGTCCTCGACTTCCAGGTGCCGGCTTTGATCGTAACGGATGCTGCAGAGCACGCCCTGGGCCACGAGCAAAGGGGCCGGGTCCTCGCCGCCGTGGGATTCCAGGATTTCGAGGGCGGAGTGGATGTGGGTATCGGCGCGGTCGAGGGCTCCCAGGGCGCGATAGGTGCCAGCGATGATGCGATGCATGCGCGCCTTGACCACGGGGAACCCATCGAATTCGGTGGTGGTGGACAGGTCCGCGGAGGCTTGATCGAGCACGCGCAATACGGTCATGTCACCTTCTTCAGAGTCCGGTTTCGCGGCGACCAGCATGCGCTGCAGGAAGTCCTCGCTGGCCTGGGCTTCGACCAGGGAACTCTCGGCGGACTTGCGTGCGGCCAGTTCACTTTCGGCAGCCAAACGGGCCAGGGATTCCTGGCGCTGGGCTTCTTCCAGGGACTCTTCGGCGAGTTTGCGGGCCTTGGCTTCCTCAATGGCGGCGTCCTGGGCGATCTTTTCCTGTTCTGTGGCGAGGATCAGGGACTGTTCCGCCTCTGCGCGGGCTTCGGATTCTTGGACCTTCGCATCCCGCGCAATACCCGTTTGCACGCGGGCTTCGTTCATGCCGATGACCGCGAAACCCAACCCTGAAGTCAGAGCCATGACCACGCCGACCATGGCCGCCAACGCACCCCGATTGCGGCGTGCAAACTTGCCCATGCGGTACAGGGAGCTCGGAGGGCCGGCCACCACGGGTTCGTGGCCCCGATAGCGTTCGATGTCGTCGGCCAGGGCCACGGCCGAGGGGTAGCGGCGCTCGCGCTCCTTTTCCATGGAGCGCATCACGATCCAATCCAGGTCGCCTTTGAGCGATCGGTTGCCCACGGGGATCGGCCTTCGGCCGTCCACGGCGGCCATTTCTGAGACCTTGGTGGAGGGCTTCGGAGGGTCGACCGAACAGATCAGCTTTCGGAATTCGTCGATGGAACGGGTTTCACCTTGGGGCGTGGTGAACGGGCGTTGCCCGGTGAGCAACTCGTAGAGAAGCACGCCCAGGGAATACACATCCGAGCGTGTGTCCAAGTCGCCGGCACCACCGCCAGCCTGCTCGGGGCTCATGTATTCGGGGGTTCCGAGGAAGGTGCCCACCTGGGTGAGAAGTTGCGCTTCCTCCTCGTTGCTGTACAGGGTTTTGGCGATGCCGAAGTCGATGACTTGCACGCGCGGGCCCTGGGGGCTCTCTTCCACCAGCACGTTCGAGGGTTTGAGATCCCGGTGAACGACACCTTTTTGGTGGGCGTGCTGGACCGCATGGCACACCTGGGCGAATAGCTGCAGCCGTTGATCCAGGTCCAATCGATTGCGTTGGCAGTAGTGGGTGATGGGGACGCCATCGACCAATTCCATGACGAAGAATGGATGGCCGGAGGGCGTGCTGCCCCCGTCCAGAACCGTGGAAATTCCCGGGTGCTGCATGCGGGCCAAGGTTTGGCGTTCGCCTTCGAAACGCGTCAGGATTTGCTGGGAGTCCATGCCCGGCTTGATCACCTTGAGCGCCACACGCCGCTCGATGGGCTCGCTTTGTTCGGCCGAGTAAACGATGCTGAAACCGCCTTCTCCCAGCACGCCGGAAATGCGGTAGGGGCCCACTTCATCGCCGATTTCCAGACGCCCTGCCAAATCCAGGACCGCATTCTCCCCGTCCATGAAAGTGCCCGCCTCCACATGGGAGCGCAGCAGGGAACGTACTTTGCCGGCCAGATCTGGGTTCTGATCCTGCAGGGAATCCAGGTATTGCTCCCGATCCCCGTTCTCCAAATCGAGGGCGTCGCCCAGGCTCCGCTTGACCTGGAGCCATAGGTTGCTTTCGTCCGAACTCGTGGGGGTGGTGGGTTTGCCCATGGTGGCTTTGTACGTGGGGGGGCGAAGGTTCGGAGCGACTAGCGAACGAGCTCGGTGTAGAAAATGGTGGCGCCCATACCGTCGGGCAGGGGGCTGGCCAGGGTCGTGCTTTGCAGATTTCCGGTGGTGGCATCGTACACCCAGCGGGCGGTTCCGCCGGGGCCTTCCTCCGCGATCCCCACAATGGGCTGCCCTTGGTTGGAGCGGCCTTTGTACTCCACGTGGGTGCGATAACCTGTGACGGGATCCTGGTCGATGGTCTGACCCTGCTGCAATTGGGCCAAGGATCTAGGGTTCATGCAATGGCCCCCGATCTGGTGGGCGGCGGTGAAGCGCAAGATAGGAGCCTTCTCTCCGTTCATGTTCTGCATGGTTTGGGCCGCAAACCAACCGATGCCACGCTGAATCACGGTCACGACCTGGGAGTACGGGGAACCCGGCTGGCCGTAGTTGGGCATG
>JARGOW010000180.1:0-6371 GCA_029212955.1 Planctomycetota bacterium
CGCCACCTTCGATGTGAAGGGTGACGTGTACTTGACCCATGGCCGTTTGCACCGGGACTTCGATTTGGCGGGTTCGCTCCTCTCGGCCGTGGACGGTCTCAAGGGCTCCCCAGGATCCAGGGCTCAGGCCGAAGTCGAGGGCGAGCTACTCGAATTCCAATTCCCCGAGAATTGCCAACTGCACGTGGGTCTGCACACCAACCAACCCGTGGATCTGATCTCAGACCTGGGTCGCAGTTCCTTGGAAATCGAAGGAGCGCTCATCGGCCGGGCGGGCCGCCTGTACCCCGAAGGAACCGTTGTACTGAACGGGGGTCGTATCTCCCTGCCGGGCAGCTCGCTCGCCTGGAAACAGGGCGTGGTCTTGCTTCCGAAAGGGGGCGGCCCGCCCACCATCGAAGCCCAAGGGACCACACGCCTCTCTGGGCACGACGTACTCCTGCGAATTCATGGCCCCTTGCAGGATCCGTTCCTGGACCTGAGCTCCACGCCCAGTCGTCCGGACTACGACCTGTTGATCCTGTTGCTCACGGGTGAATTGCCCCAGGGCCGAGATTGGAGTCGTACCACCGAAAGCCTATCCATCTACCTGGCCAAGGACGTGCTCAAGCGCTGGTTGGGTTCCGAAGCCGGGGACGGAGAGGGCCTGTTCGACCGCTTCGAATTTACCACAGGCCGCGAGGTCAGCGAGTCCGGATTGGGTACCTTGGAAGCTATGTTTCGGTTGAACGGTGACGCCTCCGGCCAAGGGAAAGCACTTTGGATCACAGCGGAAAGGGACCGCTATGAGGACGTCAACTTTGGACTCCGCTTCGTTTTGCGCCCCCGATGATCCTTCGACTCACCTTGCTTTCGCTCGGGCTCCTGGCCCTGTCCGCCTGCCAAAGCGCGCCGGTAGAGCGCAGCCTTGCCCCACAGGAACCCGCGCAAGCCCAGGTCCAAACCGAAGCCGCCGAAAAGGCCGCGCGGGTGGAGTTGCAGTGCAAATTCCAGGGTCAACGCTTCCTCAAACACGCGCAACTGATGGACGCCCTGGAGTTCGAACTGCAAGCCTGGACGGGGGGCAGTTCCATCGCCGTGGTGGCCGACGATTGCTCCTACCAATTGTCCGAGCACTACCGCTCCCTTGGTTTTGCTTCGGCCACGATTCAGGCCGAACCGGGACGCAACGACGCGGGCCCCACCCTCACCTTCACCATCGATGAAGGCTTGCAAACGCTCATCGCCGAGTTCGCCTTCCCCGGCTTGGATGCCGCGGAAGGCGTTCAATCCGCCGATCTCCAGGACCTGTATTCCCCCGAAGCCCGTCCCGTTTGGATCCAAAGGCAACAGGGTTCGTTTCCCGGTAAGGTCAAGGGCAAGCTGCAATCCGTGGGGTATCTGGACGCTGCGGTCCAGCCCGCCGAAGTGGAGCCCATGCGCGAAGCCTCCAATAAATGGGTGCGGCCCGTGCGCCTGACCCTCCCCGTGCAGCCCGGTCCGCGCTACCGCTGGACTGAGGTTGTGCACGACCTGCCCGAGGATCTGGCGGAAGCCATTTCCTTGGAAAAGGCCCTGGACCAGGTGGTGCCCCAAGCGAATGTGCCCTTCCAACCGCGCTGGATTCCCCACTGGAAACGGGCGGCCGATACCGCCTTGACCGGATCCGGATACCTGGACGCAGAGGTGCAAACCACGCTGGAGAAAGATGTCGAGACCTCCCGGGTCCGGGTCCAGCTTCGCATTGAACCGGGCCCCCAGGTAAAACTCGGCAGCATCCTCTACCCCGACGACATCAAGGTCCGCACGGGATTCCTCGATCGACAAATTGGATTGCAACCCGGCGCTCCCCTCAGCGCCCAAGCCGTGGACCAAGCCCTCGCAAGCTTGTACCGGACCGGATTGTTTCGCACGGTGCGATTGCGCGTTCAAGGCTCGGGCTCCGAACGCGACCTGGCCGTGGAGCTGGAGGAATGGCCCACCCGGGAAACCTTCATCGAACCGGGATACGGCTCGTTTGAAGGGGCCCGCCTACGCGCGGGTTGGCGCCACCACAATGTGCTCGGCGTGGGTCGCAGTCTTCGCGTGGAGGGCGTGCTCGCAGAAAACGCCAGTCGCGCTTTGATCGGGTGGAGCGATCCGTGGACGCTGGGCAACGAGTGGGTCTTGGATGTCAACGCCGACCTGGCCCAGCGCAAATTGCCCGCCTTCCGCCGGAATTCGAGCGCTGCGGGCATGTTCGCCAGCCGGGACTTTGGGGATTTCGATCGCTGGACCGTGCATGGGGGTTTGCGCTTCGAGGAAATTCGGCTCAACGACGTGCGCGTGGACTTGCTGCCCGGAACCGGCATCGAGTCCGACGTCTCCATCACCACGCTCGAAAGTGGCGTCGCCTACGACAGTCGCAACCATCCCTTGCTGCCCAGCCAGGGCCAAAAAGCCCACTTCACCGTGCAGCAAACCCTGAATGTGTCGGGTGCGGCCAACGCCTTCGCCAAGGTGCTCAGCGGCTGGTCCTTCTACCATCCAATCGCCGAAGATCGTGTGCTTGCCGTGGGCGCGCGCACGGTGGCCGTTTTCCCCCGGGGTGGGGAACCGCACCCACTGGGTTTGCGAATCTTCTCGGGCGGTGAAAACTCGGTGCGTTCCTTCAAGGAATCGGAACTGGGGCCGGTGGACTCCAATGGAACCGCCGTGGGCGGTGAGGGGTCCAGTACCTTTTCGGTGGAGCTCACCCAGCGGTTGGGGGCCAGCCACTTCCAGGCTGCGGCCTTCGTGGACGTGGGAAATGTGGTGACGAGCGCCAGCGAACTCTTTGAGTTCAAGGACATGGAATCCGCCCTTGGAGTGGGGCTGCGCTACGTTCTCCCCATCGGCCCCATGCGCTTGGATTGGGCCCACAATCCCGATGCCAAGGACTTCCAAGACGATTGGGTTCTGCACTTTTCCGTGGGCGTGGCTTTTTAATATCATCTTTGCATGAAGGCCTCCAAGTGGACACGGAAACTGCACCGGGTGGGTGCGGTGATCATCGCGCTTCCACTGATCGTTGTGATCCTTTCCGGTCTATTGCTCAATTTCAAAAAGCAAAGCGACTGGATCCAGCCTCCCACCCAAAGCGGTGTTCGCGCCGAGTTGAAGCTGCCCTGGTCCGAAGTCCTTGCCGCCGTACGAGCGGTCCCCGAATCCGGAGTGCAAAGCTGGGACGACATCGATCGCGTGGACGCGCGTCCGGGCAATGGCGTGCTCAAGGTGCGCTGCCAATCGGGCTGGGAAGTCCAGTTGGACGGCACCACCGGCGCCGTGCTTTGGAGCCAGGAACGCCGCTCCGATTGGATCGAGGCCTTGCATGACGGTTCCTGGTTTCACCCGGTCGTCAAGTGGTCCGTGTTCCTTCCCGCGAGTCTCTTGCTCGGCGTATTGTGGGCCACCGGCCTGTACCTTTGGTGGCTTCCCAGGCGAGTCCGCCGCAAGCGACGCTCGGCAGCTAGAGGATAACCGTGCGCTCCAGAAGATCGGCGGGCAGGGCCTCGCGGATCAACTCCCACGCTTGCTTGTGGTGATAGCGCAGGGAGAAGTGGGTCAAGACCAGATGTTCACATTGGAACGCGTGGGCGTGCTGGGTCAACTCTTCCAAATGGATGTGGCCCACGTCTCGGGCCTTTTGCACGGGCACTCGATCGTCGAGGAACGTGACCTCCATCACCAGGCGCTTGGCATTCAGCGCTTCTTCATTGCGCAACAGGGCGTCGATGCGCGTGTCCCCCGAAAACGCAAACTCCACTTGGGCCTCATCAAATGTGATCGTTTGGCCGGCCTTGCGCAGATTGCCCAATTCGGGTCCGGGCGTACCTTCAAACTCAGGTAGCAGCTTCTTGTGGATCGAACGCAGCAGGTAGCCCTGGCTTTGGACACGATGGTCCGTGGCAAAGGCCTGGACCGACCGTTGCCGTTTGAGTTCCAGACTTTCACCGGGCGCTAAACCCACCAACTTGGCCTGGAGAGGAGCCGCATCCAAACGCCGCCAAATCTCGAGGAGCTTTTCCACCTCGGGTATGAGCTCGGGCGCCATGATGTAGCGGGCCGGCTTTTGACCCATGAGCTCCCGGAGTGCGATGTGATTGGCGATCCCACCCAGGTGGTCCAGATGGCCATGGGTGATGAGCACCGTCTCGGCGGAAACCTGGTTGTGATCCACCGCTCCCAGGTCGACCAGCATTTTCCAACTCGGCAACTCTAGGCAGGTGCGTATTCCTCCCAGGGAAATTCCTCGCAGGGGCATTCCGCCCAGGTCGAAGGGGGCTCTTACGGGCTCATCCATGGACAACTCCCATCACGCGGGCCATACGATTACTCGTATGCGGTGTCCCACTTGGCCATGGCCACGCGACGCGTATTCAGCCACACCTCTAAGGCACCCTGGGCCGCTCCCGTTTTTGCGTCGGGCTCGCGGAAGACCAAGCCACCGCGCATGGAGTCCTTCAACTCCGAGACGTGGATGCGATCGGCCGTTCCGTTCCAAACCACATTGGCTCCAGGGATTTTGAATTCCACGTCGAAGACCTCTCCCTTGGACATCCATTCGACCTCGTCATCGCGCAACAAAAAGCCGATGCCTTCCTCGGTCACATCCTGGACGTCGAGGCGGAAACCACCCCCGTCGGGTGTGCGCACATCGGCTTTCATCGAGCGCCCAAGCTCGGGTAAAACCCGCAGCAAACGACGACGGTTGAAGAAGCGCAGGTAATACGGCTCGATGCGGTTGAAGAGATCATCCGGATCGGTGATGGCGAATCCGAACCGCGAGCGTCCGTCCTTCGATTCCATCACGCTCACCACGTGGGCTTGCAGCGGAAGCTCGCCACGCATGCGCAGGGAGCTAAACGAAAGGTTCGCAGTTACGCCCACGGTGAGTTCGCCCACCAGGGCCGACTCCATCTGCAGGCTGGCCCCGCCGGCGCTCACATCCAAGACTTCCGCGGGCACCACTTCACCCGACTGGGGCATTTGCACGTGGGCGGAAAGTGCATGCTTTTTGCCCGGCGATTTGCGGTAGTACTTGCGGACTTCTGTCGCAGGCTGATTCTTCTTTTTGCGGCCGAAAAACTTCAATGTCTAGGTCGGCGGCAAGGGGCAGGAACTTGCGGCACGTGGAATAGTTCTAACAGAGGCGGGAACTTGAATCCAGAAGGGGCCCGCGGCCCCAAAGTCAGGCTCCTCTGCACCCCGCTTGCGCAGCGTCCAAAGGATCCCCGCGAGGAGGATCAAAGGAGGCAAACTGGCTGCCCAAGGCAGCGAGAGGCAAGGTATGGGTGTATGGGTTCCCGGGTAGGAAGCACCATGCTAGCGCGCTCCCAGGCGCCCAATCACACAATTCCGGACGGGATTTGTGGCTTCCCGCAGTCAAGAGGGGCCCTGCATCGGCACCGCAGGGCCGACTGGAGGCTATCGGTCCAAGCGCAACCGCGGCTGCTTTTGCGTGGTGGGCAGCACCGTTTTGTGGTTATTGAGGAACTTCTGGCGCACCAACGCCTCCTCTAGGGTCTGGATTCCAACGGCCTCCATGGCGATCAAAACCTCGCCCAAGCGGCGGCCGTTGATCTTTTGGAGGGTCAGCGCTCGGCTCAAGGACTCGTTAGAGAGTTTGCCAGACTGAACCAGAAGCTGTCCCAGGCAGTTTTCGTGGGTGGGCACGAAAGTGGAAGGCGCAGGACCCGGCTGGAGAGCCTCGGCCCCATTGCTGCCGGGTACAGGCCCCAACGGACCGTTGGCCAGCTTCAGATATTGCTTGGCTTGGGGCGCTTCACCGGGAAGCGGCGGTGCCAGAGAAAAGGCGGCGCTGCCGCCACCGGGCACGGCCTCGGCCCAATCCACCAGGGATTCCAGGAGATCTCCGATCGCCGTCAAAGCCGTTTTCTGATCCACGGATCCCTTTCGAATCAAGGCTCCGATCATGGCCTGGATCGACCAAAACGCTTGTGCCTGGGACCGCTTGTCGTTCGTGTTGATACGGTCGAACACGAGCTTGAGGGCTTCGCGTCCATCGAACAAATGCTGCTCCGTAAAATCGTCCGTGCTTTTGAGCGAAGTGATGAAAGGATTCAACAATCCACGGATGTCGTCTTGTTCAAGTCTCATGGGTAAGGGGAGCCGGCAGGCTGCTTGGGTGGTTCAATTTGGTTGATTCAATGGAGATTGCGGGGTCCGGACGAGGGAGCACCCAGGACCTCATCCATCCGGGTTGTTCTTTGGCAGGGAAACGTCGGAAGCGACCTGAATGGCGGTGCGTTGCCACTCCATGACCGCCGCCACCAATTGGTCTTCGACCTGGGGGTAAAAGGCTGTTCGTACGGGGTCCACGGCAAAACCGATGCGACGATGGCTGGGCGCTT
>JARGOW010000180.1:6401-7359 GCA_029212955.1 Planctomycetota bacterium
GACAAACTTCAAAGTGAACTCCAGGACCTCGCCCGAATGGGGCAGGTTCAAAAATGCCTTGATGGGTCGGTCGCGCGGAACTTCCAACTTGTCCTGACTGGCCAAACGAATGGACAGACCGCCCGCGGAAACGTCGTGCAAAATGTGGGCACCCTCGTGGGCGCGCCATTGCAAGGTCACCGTGCTTCGACGGTAGTGACTCATGCGCGGATGTATGCGAAAGTGCTGCCTACGGTTGAAATGGCGCCAGGTTTCGCTCTTTCCCAACTGCTCGCCCATGGAGCTTTGGTTGGTGAATTCCACGTCCACGAGATAGGTGTTCTGCTCCTCCGTCCATTCGGTGATCACGCCGACCACATGCACCTTCAATCCGGTGTGCATGTCGTAGAAGGTCATGCGGACCGATTCCCCGATCTGCATGGCCTCGGAGGTGTCCTTGGCCAGGAAAAACCCCACACCATCCATGCTGAGGCCCGTGATTTCCGTGGGCAGGCTTCCCCCCTCGGTATCCAACAGCATCTCGAGCTCGTTGCTCTCGGCTCGCACGCGATAACGTTCGCTAGCTTTCTGTTTGCTGAAGGGGTTCATCGGGGAGGTACTTGGAGGGCTCACCAGGAAAACTGCACGCCCATGGCAATCCAGGCCCAGTCGTTCTGGTCCATGGCTTGCATGATGGTTTCGTCCTGGACCCGATGCATGGCGGCGATGCCAAACACGGAGGTCCCAGGGCGGAGCTGCGCACGATATTCGAGCTGCATCAACGCATCGGAAAACCCGACTAGCGGACTGTAATCCAATGCGTAATCAAAGAATCCGTCGTCGTAGGGGGCTTCCCCCACTCCCAAATCGATAATCAGCTCGGAGCTGGGCACCGGCAGCGGAGGACCCATAACCAGATCATCCACGGTGGTTCCGGCGCCGACCCCGGTGGAAAACACGATGGGGTCCGGATCGAGGG
>JARGOW010000181.1:0-2518 GCA_029212955.1 Planctomycetota bacterium
CCATCCCTTCCAGTGCCCCCTGAAGGGTGAGCACCCCCTCCACGCCCGACCCCGCACATTTAGGCATGGCAACGGTCAGTCGGCCTGGTTCGAGCTGAACCTCTCCATCCGCCCAGGTCACCTCCTGGGAACTGAGATGCTCCCGATCCAGGAAATCCAAGCGCAACTGGCTTTGACCCTGGGCATCCACCGGCTCCACACGGAAAAAGAATTCGGAGCGCGGCCCCGAAGGACCCGCCTGGGGCCAAGGACTATGGCCCGAATAATCCTGCAAGCGCGCTTTGCGGTCCACGCGCAGGGAAAACTGCCCGTTCAAGCGCGGATCCAAAAGGCGTTCGGGCGTACACTCCAAAACGGCGGCCGCCTCGTTTTGCAAAAGCAACTCGCTGTGACGATTCTGCACGAGGGACAGGCGCACCCCGCAATAGGGCGTGGCTTTGGGGGCATCCCGCTTTGGATTCCAGGGGTGAAACCAAACGGTGAAGTCCTCGGAATGCACGCTGCGGGGATCCAAGGGTTCCGCACACCACATGCGGATTGGCTCCCCCTCCTGGACCGGCGCGCGCAATCCGCTCGGGTGCACGCCGACCATCAACGGCTCACACCCATAGGGGCTGAAATCCATGAAAGCCTGCTCGTCCGGTCCCCGGCCCACCACATCGAATGGAATTCGATAACTCTGGTCCAGGGGCTCCCCATCCAATGCGCGCAACCCGCCCACACCGGGAAAACCCACCACGCGAACCACATGACGACGCCCGGGCCGGTATCCGCCACCCAATAGATTGGAGTCCGTAACCGTGCGCGGCCAGAAGCGCAACCAACGGCTGCCCTCGAGCCTCCATTGCCCACTGCACCGGCGACCCTGGTCATCTTCCACCCAGAGGCTAGAGGGCGTGATCGTGCTTGGATCCACATCCCGAGATAGGGTCAGAGAAAGGGGCTCGTTCAAATAGGCTTGCTGCCCTTGCGGGGGCCGAAATCCCTGCAGGAACAATCCCTCCCCGGGCTGGGGTCCCCTGGAACAGGCCGCCAGGAACAACACGATCAACATCCATCGCATGCCCACATTGAACCAAGCCCCTCCCCTCGAACCCGAAACAATCACCGGGAATTGCCCCTGATCCCCACGGATGGATCCCCCATGACTCCCGGCGCTGTCGTTGAGCCCCACCCGGGGACAAGGAGCTCCACAAAAAAAGCCCGCCGCGGGCTCGAAGGCACGCGGCGGGCTTGTGGGTTGTCGGGCCGGTCAGCCCGGTCCGATCAGAAGGTGAACGGCATGCGCAGGAATTCCAGCGAAGGACGGGGGTCGAGCGGGTTCACTCCACCACCACCGGTGTTCAGGTCGAATTCCACACGGAAGCGGAACACATCCCAGTTCTGACCGTTCAGGTCGGTGATGTCCGAGGCGGGCTGGGCTCCGTTCGAAGCACTAAAGGACTGGGCCTCATCCGGCTTTCCATCGGCACCGAGCATGGTAGCGTCGAAGCGGATGCGAACACCCGTGTTCGGCGCGTAGTTGTCGGCCACTCCCTGGGAGCTCACACGGAAGAAGTTGGGTCGCAAGCTCGCGGAGACCACGCCGGCAGCACCGGTCAGGTAGTCATCGATGAAGTTCTCACCGTTGCCCAAGAACAGAACCAACTCGTCGCCCGGCCTCCACGCGGCACCAGCCACGTTGAATGCATGGGACTCAATTCCGTTATCCAGCACGATGTTGAAACCTTTCAGCAAGTTCGGGTTCACCTTGTATGCGTTGATCAAGCCGGACCCGTCCATGGAGATCAGCAGACCACCACCGGAAACGGACGGCACGATAGCGCTGTCGATCGGGTTGAGCACCGCAGGAGCGATCACATCAGGAAGGGGATCCACCAAGGGGCCCACTCCACCGGAGTTGCGACGCACGAAGCCCGTGAGGGGATCGGTGCCGTCAAAGAAGAAGGTCACCTGATCGTCAGGGCCGCCGTTGGGATCCACGCGGGCCAATCCAAGGGGAATCCACTCGGACTGAGCGATGGAAACGCGGCCGAAGAAGGCCACGAAATCGTCGGTGGGGTTGCCAGCGCCGTTCCAACCGAGGGGGGTCGGTGCAGCGCTCTGGGTCACGTCGGCGTTGGTCCAGTTGGTACCACCCGCAAAGCGCAGGTTGGCTGCCGGATCGTCCACGTGCATCTGAATGATGCCCGGGGCTCCGTCACCACCAGCCGCCAGGGACGGACCTTCCAGGTCGAGCCAATCCGACATTCCGCCACTGCGGAAGCAAGCGGTTTGACCGTTCAGCGGGGGAACGTCCTCGGGGACTCCCACCACACCGGGAGCCGTCGTGACAAAGATGCCATCCACGTTCAAGCGTGCCAGGTCGATGGCGTCGCAACGCCAAAGGGTCACACCATCTTCGTTGGCTCCACCATGGTTGTCGTTACCGGCTCCACCCTGGCCACCGAGGGCCGAAAGCGGGCGACCGTTGTGACCGGCGTTGCCGTCACGGTAACCGGGGCCAGCGTTGGCCGCG
>JARGOW010000181.1:2528-7358 GCA_029212955.1 Planctomycetota bacterium
CGATGCCGCGCACGTCGATGAAGGTTGCACTGGAGAGCACGATGTGCCCACCGGCACCACCGCCGCCAGCTCCGCCGACCCGGTCGAAGAAGATGACGTTCTCGCCGCCTCCGCCGTAACCGCCGTCGGCCACGATGCGTCCACCGTCTTCGACGATGATCTCACCGATGGCGAGGATGGAAATTCCACCGGCACCACCACCGCCGCCGGAGCCTTTTTCATCTCCACCGGTTTGGAAGGGAATGCGGGGGAAGCCCTGTGAGGTGACCTGGGAAGCGTCTCCGCCTCCGCCGCCGCCTGCACCGGCCCAAACCTTGTCCAGCTCGCCCACGATCAATTCGCCGGTCGAGGTGATCAGCGTACCGAAGAAGTTGTTGTCATCACGGGAGTCCAAGAAAGGACCAGGACCCAAGAATCCGCCCTGGGGGCGAATCGTCTGGCTGACGGCACCCGTTGCCTGGGCTGCACCACCGAAACCATCTTCGCCGTCCATACCGATCAGGGTCTGGCAGTGGCGATCGATCGTCATGGGGTCGTCATCGTGGTCGTAGAAGATGTCGGGACCGAAGCCTCCGCCACCGCCGCCAGCTCCACGACGGGCGTCCTTGTTGGAGGAGGTGGTGTAGCCGGTCTCGCCGCCCTGTCCACCGCCGCCGGCCACGTTGAAGGGGCCGGTTCCAGTACCACCACGGGGGGTGGAAGATGAGGTCAGGAACGATCCCGTTCCACCCTTACCACCGCCGGCGTTGCCAGCGGAACCCGATTCGGGCTGGAAGGTCGTATCCAGGGTACCCACACCGTCGTTGTTGCCACCGCGGATGGAAATTTCACCCTCAATGGTCACGGTTCCGGAGGCCAGGATGGTCACCGGGTTGGGTCCCACAAAGATCAATCGCGATCCAGCGGGCACGACCAGGTTACGCACATCCATCACGCCGCCGATGATCGTCTGGGACGCGGTCGGTGCGCCACCGGGGCCACCAACGATGGTAGCCGTGGTGGTGTTGATCGAAATCGTCTGGCCAGCGGGCACGTGGTAGTCAAACGTTCCACCGGGACCACCCGTTCCGCCAAAGGCGAAGGAGGCTTCCAGCTTTCCGTCATCGCCCCACACAGCGCGGGGGCTGCCAAGGGGGGTTTCCGTGTCTTCCAGGGACCCGGTGGTCGTGCCACCAAGGATGAATTCTTCGAGCAATTCGTCGGCGGCCTCGCCGGGGAGTCCCCCGTCCAAGACCGTCTGGGACGCCATCACGGCGAAGTTCGTGTTGTCCTGGGGAGTGGGGTCACCGGTCAGGTCCACAAAGCCCTGACGCATGGCAACGCGCACTGCGGATCCCTGGGGAATCAATCCCAAGGGGGTCACACGCAGGATCGAACCCGAGAGCACGCAGTTCTGGGCGAGCACCACGTCCGTGGGAATCTCGGTCCAGGTGCCGGGAGCCGACTCATACTCAAACGCGATTTGGTTCGAGTTGATGTTGGCGCTGTTGGCCAGCACCGGCTGGTTCAAGTACAGCATGATGGCGATCTGGCTGTCCCGATCGCTGTACATGTTGAGCGGAATCTCGAACGCTCCGAGCCCATTGGTCCCGAAGTAGATCGGGTTGGCAGCGTCTCCGCCCACTTCCAAATAGGTGGCGTCCAGGCTCGTGACCGGGACACTACCCACACCGCGTACGCGGACGGAAGGAGGACCGGGAACCGTGTCGAGGAACAGGGTCTCGGGCAGGGTCGAATTCGGCGTCACAAAGTCGACAAAGGCACCCAAACCAAGGGAATCGCCCCCGGTGCTTTCCACGGTGACTCCGCCGGGCGTGTCATTCACTCCGGCGACCACCAGGCGATAGCCCGTGTCGATCTTGAAGCCGGCATCCGAGAAGTCATCCTCGGTGGGACAGGTGGGCTGGAAACGGATCACATTTGTGAGCACGTTGCCTTGCACGTCCAGGGGCTGCAGGAACACTCCCGATGCGGACACTCCGGTTTGATCCACAACCTGGAAGGTGTTCAAGTTGACCGTGTTGAAATCGATGTCCATATCGAATGCCACATCGATCGGACGGTTGATTTTCCAGGTGGACCCGCCCACAACCGAAATGGATGTGATGGTGAGGTCGTTGCTAGACCCCGAGCTAGAGCCTCCAGATCCACTGGAGGAACATCCGGCCGTAATGCCCAATGCCAGGGCGAGGGCCCATGACTTCGGGGACTGTACATGCTTCATCAGACGCATAAGAAAGGTAGGTTTTTGGTTTTTGGGGGGAGTGTTCGGTTTGCCAATCCCCCGCCCCATTCAAGGGGCGAGAGGTTTGATCCGATCCCGCCAAAGGGGGATCGGGTCCGGCGTAGGATCCTAGATCACTGGCTCCAAGCCACGGCCAAGGCCGAGAGAATGGGGTTCTCGTGGGTTTGGATGTTGGAGCGGAAGGTCAGACGCACCTGGTAGAAGCGGGCTCCGTTGATGGCGGAAATGTCGCTTTTCCAGGCTTCGTCCTGCAGGCGGTTGTTGCCCGAGAGGTCCCAGATCCGGTTGTTGGCCAGGGTCGTGTTGTGGCGGTCCGCCGTCGGGTAGTGGTCGCCATAGATGTCCAGCTTGGTCGCGTCGACGCGGCCCAAGTGAAGGACAGGATCGCCGGTGTCGGGGTCCAGGAGGTTGCCCATGTCACTGGTGTGCAAGGTGACATTGGACGCACCGCGGTAATCCACTTCGATCGTCGTTCCGGGGGGTTGATCCACCAGACGCGGTTCCATGACAGCCGGGCTGTACTGGGCTCCCACCAATTGGGTGCCCGGGTTCGAGGGGTCGTCAGCGGGGAACCAGATGGAGAAACTACGGCTCACGCGCACGACCAGGTCGATGGCTCCCAGATAGAAGGAGTTGTCACGCCCGTAGGTGGCCTGCCCGTTGGCACCGGGGTTGAAACCGCCGGAGGAAGAGCTCGAGGAATCGGGCTGCACGGGGGTCGCGTTGCCGGAAGAGTTGATTCCGCCAGTGGAGAAGGCTCGCATGTAGGGCTTGGAGGACGAGTTCGCCGCCAAGTTGATGTCGAAACCGTTCAATCCGGTGGCTGCCGCATCGGGGTAGCATCGGAATTCGACCAGCAGGGGCAGTCCGATGGTACGGATTTGACCGGTACGCATGATGTCGATACCCGGGTCCAGGCCCAGGGCCAGCATCTGCTGGTCGGGCGGAGCACCACCGTTGCTGGGTCCGCCGCGTTGCAGCAGGGACGTGTCGCGCCAGGTATAGGTCACTTCATCACCCGGCTCGGCCAGGTTTTCGTTCAGCGGATAGGGCACGAACTTGGTCGTTCCCCCACCCACGGTGAAGATGGTGCCAGGGTCGACTTGGTAGCCCTTTTCCTTGGAGTGCATCACCCGCTGGGGGTCGTCCACACCGTTCAGGAAGTTGCTGGTATAGCCAGCCTGCAATCCGGAATCGGGCCAACGGGGCCACAGGGTGGCCGGGTCGATGAATTCATCGGGGGAGTAGCGGCACGTGTTCATGCGAACTTCGAATTCCGAGTAGGAGTCGAAGGTCACCAAACCGTCCACGGGAGCCCAGGCGATGCCGGTCACGTCCACGTTGGCGGTTGCCGCATCCTCCAGGGTCCAACCCACGTCCACATAGCGGTACACGGCCTGCATTTTCGAACCGTGGTTCGACAGGGGCGTTTGAATACCCACCGAGAAGGGCACCATCATGGACGGCACGGTTTGCGTGCGGTCGGCCACTGCGGTGTAACGGTTCACAGGACGGGGGAAGATGTACTCGGCGCCCAGGTCGAACAGGTGCTGTCCGCCCCACTCGGGCATGGTGCCGTAGTCGGAGGGAATGTTGCCCGGATCCTCGGGTTCCTCGTCCAGGGCGGAGAAGCGGCTGACTCGACCACCGTTGCGGGTGGAAGCCTTGGCGGCATCCAGCTGGAAAGGAATGGCCGGGAAGTTGTTGCCCAAGCCATTGCCTGCCAGGTCGGTGGCGCCCAGATCACCTGCCAGGAGACTCAGGAAGTACTCCTCAGCAGATCCCGCCTCGTGGTTCAAGGGGAAGTCCGGGTTGTAGGTGAATCGCTGAAGGTCCGGAGCCAGGCTCACCTCACCCACCACGAAATCACTCGTAGAAAGGGGCGGATCGTTGTCCGGGTTCAACTCTGCGCGGGTCAAGAGCATGGAGTCGAAGGCCGTAACCGACGCGCGATCCATGGGCTCAGAGAAGCGCAACTGGAAGGTGCTAGCAGGGTCCACGCCAAAGCTGGGCTGGTCGGGGTATCCGGCCGGCAAGGGGCTGATGTGAACAAAGCAGCCCACGCGGCCCGCATCGTTGACGGGATCGAAAGCCGACTGGAATTCAGCCACGCCCTGGGCCTCGGTGACCCACTGCTCAGGACCGGTCCATGCCAGGGGGAACTGACGCAAGCGAACGCGCAGGTTCACGATCTCGCGACCATTCAGCACCTGGGCGCCGAGCACGTCCGCAAAAATACCGTCTGCCACCTGTGCGATCACATCGCCCGCCTTCGGAAGTCGAGCGCAAAGGTTCGAGTCGAAGAGGACGCTGGGAATGACGAATTCCGTGGGGTTCACGCCGTTTTGGATAGGATCCGCCATGATCTCAACCGCGCTGGAACCCACGATTTCGGGGGCTTGGTTGTCCAGCAGGAAGCCGTTGTAGCTATCCCCGGTGATCTCGGTGGAACCGCCGGAGCGCATGGCCCGGAAGACGTCCTGTGTCCCGTTGGGATCCCAGGCACCGTTCAGGATCGGGTCCAAACCGTGGCCGGTCGGGTTTTCAAGCACTTTGAATTGCCCAAACACGGCGTCCTCGCGGGT
>JARGOW010000182.1 GCA_029212955.1 Planctomycetota bacterium
GGTCCACCAAAAAGCGGCTGACCTCGTCGGAGATTCCCGCGCGCACCTGGGCCAGGTCCCGCTGCTTCTCCGTGCGCCCCACCTGCACGTACATGGAAATCGCGAAGCCCGTGAGCAGAACCAAAAAGAGGGCGGCCGCCAACACACTGGCGAATCGGCGCCGCAGGAACTTGCTGGCCCGGTAGGAAAATGTGTCTTTCTGAGCGCGCACGGGAAGGCCCTTCAAATGGCGCTCGATGTCCTCCTGCAGGAGGGCCACGGACCCGTACCGTCGCTCGGGTTCCTTGCGCAGGGCCATGGCCACGATGGTGTCAAGATCGCCGCGCAGGGCCCGTGCGAAGCCGGAAGCGGCGCTGCTCATGGCAGGCGCCTGTGCCCCGGAGACCACGCGCTCGAATTCCATGGGCGTGCGCGTTTCGAAGGCGTAGGGCCTTTGATCGGTAAGCAACTCGTACAACAGCACCCCCAAGGAATACACGTCCGTGGCCGTGGTGATCGGTTTGCCCTGGGCCTGCTCGGGACTTCCATACTCGGGCGTGTACAGCATCATGCCCGTGATCGTTTGCGCCACACTCCCACCGGTTTCATCGGAGTCCAGTATCTTGGCGATTCCAAAATCCAAAAGTTTGGGTACACCCTCCCCAGTGACCATGATGTTGCTGGGTTTCAAATCCCGGTGCACGATCAGGGCCCGGTGAAGGGCGGATACGGCATCGCAAACTTGGAGAAAAAGGGCCAAACGTTCGCGCAGGCCCAGGTTTTGGCCGCGCACATAATCCATGAGGGTTTCGCCCTCCAGGAACTCCATAACCAGATAGGGTTGTCCTTGTTCCGTGGATCCCCCATCCAACAGGGCGCACACACCGGGGTGTTGCAAGCGTGCCAAAATGCGCCGCTCCGAACGGAATCTCGTCAGGAAATCCGGATCGTCCAGACCGGGCCGCAGCACTTTGATGGCCACGTCCTTTTCATAGTCCGCATCGGCCCTGCGCGCCCGATACACGCGGCCCATGCCCCCGACCCCCAATTCATCGACGACCCGGTAGGACCCGATGCGCTCGGGCAAAGCGGGTCCACCGGCCAGGGATTGCTGCGCCAAGGTGGAGTCGAAGGCGCTTTCGCCTTCCTGCAAGGGACCTTGCTCCTCCCCATGCAAACCCAGGAGTTCCTGAACCTCGCCCCGAAGGGACGGGTCCGACGGGCACTCCTTCAAGAGAAACGCACATTGCTCGCCAGGCGCAAGCACGCGGGCCCGCTCAAACAATTCAGCAATACGGGCAAATCGTGCCGGGTCGGTTTCAGGGTATGATTGGGCCTGATCCGATGCGTCCGGTTCCGGGGGCTGATTTTCCTGCATGAATTCCCACTCCTCCGATCCTTCGACTTCGTTCACGTTGTTGCTGCAAAAGTCGCGCGATGGCGAACAAGCTGCCTTGGATCAGCTGTTGCCCTACGTGTACGACGAATTGCGGGGACTGGCGCGGCGCAAGCTGGGTAGTGGGCAGGACGCCCAAACCCTGCAACCGACCGCACTGGTGAACGAAGTATACTTGCGGCTGGTCGATCAGAAAATGGCGGGGCTCGAGGACCGCTCCCATTTCCTCCAACTCTGCGCACGTGTCATGCGCCACATATTGGTGGACCGCGCACGGGCCCGGCAAGCGGTCAAGCGGGACGCAGGGAAGCGGGCGGAGCTTCCTCTCACCCTACAAGCGGATTCGGAAACCGAGTCCGATGCCCTGGATGTGTTGGCCCTGGATGAAGCCCTGGAACGCTTGATCCAGTTGGATACGCGCAAGGCCCGGGTGGTGGAGCTGCGCTACTTTTCCGGCCTGAATATGGATGAGGTGGCTGCAGCGTTGCATGTGTCCAAACGCACCGTCGAGGCCGATTGGACCTTCGCCCGCGCGTGGTTGCGCCGGGAAATGGACCGCTAGGAGCCAGCGGAGGGCGTTTCCAGGGCCATTCGCACGGTTCCGGAGGGCGTCAAAAAAAAAGGTACGAAAACCACTGCGGACTCTCCGGCGCTTTGGCGCAAGGGCGGGTGAATACCCAATCCCCCCTACCGGAATCGTCCCATGCGACCGAATCAGCAAAACAAACCTTCCTTCTTCGCCCGTCCCTTTCATACCCCCGTGTTACTCACGGGCTTGCTCACCCTGGCCGTTTCCTGCGGGGGAGGTGGTGGCGGCAGCGGGGCCACCGGCGGAGGTGGTGGCGGTGGAGGAGGAGGCGGCACCGCCGGCCTGGAGGGCACCCTGGGCGACCTGGGCGTCAACCTGACCGAAAGCCCGCGCCAGGGTGCGGGCAGCCTGGACCTGGGCGCGGACTACACTCCCTTTGGGGAGACCTGGGAGCTTGCCAAGACCTCCGAGCTCTTGATCATCGGCCCCACCGTTCAGAGCACGAACACCAAGGCCACCCTGCTCGACCTGACCGACGAAAACGGGAACGCAGCCGAAGAAAACCTACTCACGTTGGACCCGGCCACGCACGAGTGGATTGACGGCGACCTCGCAACCGGTAGTGACCGGCCCAACGACCGACGCTCCATCACTTCTGGCGATGTGGACGGCGATGGCCTGGAGGAAATCGTCGTGCTCTTCATGGACGGGGACGAAATGCACCTGACCACCATCCAGGACGAGGATGAGGGTTTTGCCAAGACCACCGTGCAAATAGCCTTCGAACTCGACGTGGACGACGTGGTCGTGAAGGCCGGCAAATTCAACGGCGACCGCCTGGCCGACCTGGCCATCGGCTTCACCCAGAATCGCAACAACGCCACCCTCATGATGTTTGAGTCCACAGGCTCGGATTGGAACGAAGTGGGCACGCGCAAGGCATTCACATCCGTGGTGACCAGCCCCTGGGTCAGCCTCGACCTCTCCGTGGGCAACGTAGACATGGACGCGCCTGAAGAGCTCCTGGTCGTTGTCAACGAGCACTTCGGACCCGACGTCAACCCCGACGGGCTCAGCCGGTTCGCCCTGTACGACGACTTGACCGCGAACATGGCGACCCTCGTGGATTTGTCCAATACGTCCGGCCCCGACCAGGACTCCATGAACCGGATCGGATTGAACGCCACGCCCCTTTTGGTGGACGTGGACGGAGACGATCGCTGCGAGACGATTTTGGCCACGCGCACGGACTTCAACCCGAACTGCGAGAGTGATGGTTACTTCCTGATGGGATTCGAAGATCCCATCGAAGGGGGCACCAGCATGGGCCACCTCTATTTCCGCCACCGTTTCGACGATTGCGACAACCCCATGCAGCCTCGCATTCGCCAGTTGCAAGCCAATGCCATGGACCTGGATGGGGACGGCTTGGACGAATTCCACGTGAACCAATTCGTTTTCGACGACTTTATCAACACACGACCCTGGACCCGGCCCAGCGCCTTCGAGCTGCCCGATGAAGTGATCTGGAGCATCAACCACACGGGCCTCTTCACCCGCAACACGGCCTCCATGGTGACGGCAGACTTCACCGGCGACGGCCGCGATGACCTGGCAGTCTACCGCCAGGACTACCGCTACGTGGACGTCTGGGGCATGGACGCCACCGACGTGACCATCGAGCGCAAGCGCCACATCCCCGTGAACTCCTCGAACTCGGGCCAGGCCTTCTTCCCCCTGTTGGTGGCCGCCAACGTGGATACGGACAGCCCGATCCTTTCCTACTCAGACGGCGAGTACAAGTACGTGTTCACCCAACCCATCGTGCTGGCCGCCATCGCCGCCGCCCCCAGCGAAGTCGGCATCGGCCAGAATCTGGGCGGCTGCTACACGGCCTTCGGTAACACCAACTCCACCGGATCCGAAAGCGAACGTAGCGTGACTCTCAAGGCCAGCGCCCGCGCCGGCGTCAACTTCAACGGCGGGGTGCTCACCCAAAGCGCCGCCACCATGCAAGCGGAAGTGGGATTCGCCACCAGCCAGCTGTTCAACTCGGCCTACAAGGAAGAACGCACGGTTCTGTACACCACGGGATCGACCGAGGACACGGTGATCTTCACCACGATCCCCATGGACCAGTACACCTACACCATCCAGTCCCACCCCGATCCCGATCTAATCGGAACCGAGGTCATCGTGACCCTGCCCCGCAACCCGGTCACCCTGCAGGCCGAGCGCAACTTCTACAACAGTGCTTTGGAAGAGGGCGCCATGCACATCGACGAAAGCGTGTTCACCCACACCGTGGGCGACATCTCCAGCTACCCCAGCGCCTCCCAGAAGACCAATCTGCTGATCTCCCACGGCGGCGGCCTCTCCCACGGCCCCCAACAGGTGGGCCAGGGCCTGACCGGCGCCACCGAACTGACCCTGGTGGTCGGCAATGAATGGGGCGTGGGTGAGAGCCTGGAGAAGAACTTCGAAATGGACGTGGAAGTCACCGCCGGAGGAGTCTTGGCCGGCCTGACCTTCGGCGCCGAAGAAAGCGACACCGTGCGCATCACCAGCGGCAGCTCCACCACCTACACGGGCAGCGTGGGCACCCTGGACGCAGCGAACCACGCGGATCACGCCTTCCAGTTCGGCATTTTCACCTACGTGCAAACCGACCCCACAACGGGCCAGGACTTCGAAGTGGTCCAATACTGGGTGCAGTGAATCGCACGGCCAATCGTTCCGCGAGACATTGGGATTCGGGGAGCCCCGCATCGGATTCATCCGGTGCGGGGCTCCTTTGCCCCTGTATGGAAGCTCCAGAATTCTCCAATGAGCCATTGACGCCCCATAACTATTCGACAATACTGGAAACATGGAAGCGTCCGCCGCGATCAAGGCCCTAGGGGCCCTCGCCCATGATTCACGCCTGGCCGTCTTTCGGGACTTGGCCCGTATGGCGCCGGAGGGGCTGGCCGCTGGGGCATTGGCCGAGCGGGTTCAATTGCCCCCCTCAACGCTTTCCTTTCACTTGCAGCACCTGGTCAACGCGGGCCTGGTTCACGTGGAAAGGCGGGGTCGCATGCTCTTGTACTCCCTGCGGCCCGAGTCCCTCCGGGAGCTCTTCTGGTTCCTGGGTGAGGATTGCTGCCAGGGAAGGCTAGAGCTCTGCACCTCGGTGACAGGACGCATCGCTGAGCGGCTGGAGGAGGCATCGCAAATGGAGCGGCCCACGGTTCTGTTCCTATGCACCCACAACTCCGCCCGCAGTCAAATGGCGGAAGCCCTGCTTCGCCTTCGGGCCGGGGACCGATTCGAAGTGTATAGCGGTGGGCTGAAGCCCAGGGGCATTCACCCCTTGACCCTGGAGGTCCTCCAGGAGATCGGCGTCGACACCGGGGAACTTCAATGCAAGGACTTGGGGCAATTGCTTGGCAAGGTTGCGATCCACCACGCCATCATCGTTTGCGAATCCGCCAACAGCGACTGCCCCCGGCTGCACCCGTTTGCTCGACACCAGCACTATTGGCCTTTCCCCGATCCCGTGGACGAACCGGGGGACCGGGAAACCCAATTGGCCCTGTTCCGCCAGGTTCGCGATGCCATCGACGCCCGCATTCAAACCTGGCTCGCCCACGATTCGATCGGGCTTTCGAAAGCATGAAGAGTCACATTCAAAGGCTGGATCGAATGGGAAGCTCGACTTGGAGCCCCGATGAAGGGACTCGCGCCCATCCCATGGTGGACCTGCAGCAACAAATCGCCAAGACCCGGAGGGCCAACCGATGAAGAATTTGCGCGCCTACGCCACCGTCACGGGCTGCTACTGGGTGTTCACACTCACCGATGGGGCCTTGAGGATGCTGGTGCTCTTCCACTTGCACCAAATTGGCTACTCCCCCCTTCAGGTGGTTTCCCTGTTCGTTTTCTACGAATTGTTCGGAGTGATCACCAACTTCTTTGGCGGGTGGTTGGGGGCTCGATTCGGACTCAACAGCACACTGTTCGCTGGCTTGAGCATGCAAATTGTCGCATGCGCCTTGCTCGCGGCTTCGGCGAATCAACTCACGGTTCCCATCATCCTCGTGGCCCAGGGCCTCAGTGGGATCGCAAAGGATCTCACGAAAATGAGCTCCAAGAGCTACATCAAATCGGTCGTTCCCGAAGGGGACGCCAGGGGATTGATGAAGTGGGTGGCACTTCTGACCGGATCGAAGAATGCCTTGAAGGGCCTGGGATTCTTTCTGGGGGGCGTGCTCTTGAACACCGTGGGCTTTCGCACGGCCAACGAGGGCATGGTGTTCGCGCTGACCCTCATGCTGGCCATTGCGCTGGGAATTCTTACCAAACCCACAGGTAAGTCCGACACCAAAGTCCGGTTCCGTCACTTGATTTCCAAGGACCCCAAGGTCAACTGGCTTTCGGCGTCGCGCCTCTTCCTATTCGGATCGAGAGACGTGTGGTTCGTCTTTGCCTTGCCCATTTTCCTGAGCGTGGACCTGGGGTGGTCCTCAGCGCAATCGGGTGGTTTCCTGGCCGCCTGGGTCATCGGCTACGGATTCGTGCAAGCTTCGGCCCCCGCCATCGTCGGAGGTCGCAAGTCCGCCCCAACCGCAAAAAGCGTGATTGGCTGGACCTCCGCCCTGGTCCTACCCCTGGCATGCATTGCAGGATTGCTTTGGTACGACTTCGCGCCCCTCCCCTCCCTGGTAAGCGGCCTGGCCATTTTCGGGGCCATCTTTGCGGTCAATAGCGCCGTGCATAGTTTCCTGATCGTGCACTACGCCGACGGCAAGAACGTCTCACTCAACGTGGGCTTCTACTACATGGCCAATGCTGCGGGGCGCTTGGCCGGCACAGTCCTGTCCGGTGCAGTCTTCCAATGGGCAGGCATGGGACAATCGGGCCTGATCGCCTGCATCCTTGTGTCCATCGGCATGGTTGTGGCCTCCACCCTCCTTTGCCTCCCGCTGCGCGCCGAGGAAAAGCGGTGGCACTCCGAAACAGTGCAACCCTAGGGCACACCATCCGGCGTTCCCGCTCACTTGTTCGCGTGCAGACGTCTCAAGTGCACCGATAGCAGCGCGATATCCGGAGGACGAACTCCATCGATGCGGGTGGCTGCGCCCAGGGTGTGGGGCTTCAAGCGGGCGAGCTTTTCCTTGGCTTCGCCGGTGAGGCCTTCCAGAGAGTCGTAGTCCAGGTCGGCGGGCAAGGGGGTTTGCTCTTGCTCGGCCATTCGTTTGACCTCGGTTTGCTGGCGGGCCACATAGCCCGCGTATTTGGCTTCGACCTCGAGCACCTCGGCGTGTTCGGGTTCCAGGGTCAATGCGGCAATGGCGGGATGTTCGGCGGCCAGGGTGGCCA
>JARGOW010000183.1:0-3747 GCA_029212955.1 Planctomycetota bacterium
TGAACCTGAACCACGAACGCAACGGGGTGCGCAACACGCTGCCCGCACTGAATCAGGACCTTACCTCGAACACGGACCTGTCGCCCCAGCCGATCCACCTGGACGAAAACTTGTGGACCCATTCCGTGGGTGGTGTGCAGGAGTTTGAATTTTCCGACACCCAAAACCCGCCGCCCTCGGGCTGGACCATGCCTGGCACGCCCAGCGACAACATCCCTGGCGGGTCCTTCTGGGAGCCTGGAAAAGAAGACCAACAGCTGGTCGACCTACTTCCGCAAACCGACCCCAATCCGGTCGTAGATCCCTTCAGCGGCATTCCCCTAAAAATGTACGCCATCTCCGAGGCGGCCACCGGCGTGGTGCCCTACCTTCGCAAGAGCTTCAACGCATCCTTTTGCGGAAGTACGCCCCAGCTCTACGATCTGCCCGAGTACGCTCGCATTTCCTACTATTTGGCCTTCCCCAAAGGCCCCGATCAATTCCGCACCGTTCCCTTCATCCGCATCGGCATGCGCATGCGAACATTGAACCTGAACCATTGGATTGTGTTCCGCATCGGTTCCGACGGTTTCGATTCCGATGGCAATCCCGTTGCGGTCACCCCCACATCCCTGGGTGACATCGGCGTTTGGGACCTGGGTCAAGTGGACCCCGCCACCGACAAATACGGCGTGGTGGAAGACGAATTCGGCGTGCGCTTCTGGCATGCCCACCGCCTGGATGCCAGCCATGCATGGGCCAACCCCAACGGTGGCCCGGACGTGTTCGAGATCCCCGGACAAGTGGCCGGAAACCCCATCGAATACCCCACATGGCTTTCCGCTGGAGACGGCAGCCTGGCTCTCATGGGTTTGCCCAACATCGACGCGGCCACCGGCATGGGCAACCTGCCCTACGGTTTCTTCTGGGAAATCTCAGACGACAATTCCATCTTCAACGGCCCCCTCAAGCCCTATACCCCCAAACGCGCGAACTTCTGGGAGCCCCAGGGAAACGCGGTTCTAACCGCGGCTACCTCGGTGACGATCACCGTTCCGTAGTCGGTCTCCTCGCCGACCGCGAGTGTGTGACGCGGCTGGATTCGGTGCACTGCAAGGATGTGGAAAGATACCGCCCGCGATCCAATATGGATTGTGCGGGGCCCAGAGGAACTCCGAATCTGCTCAAACCTGGGAGACAAGACGAAAGAGCCCGGGATCTTGGACCCCGGGCTCTCATGGTTCAAGCCAAGCGAATTTGCGAGCTTGGGATGAATGCGATTAGCTGCGGTCCGCTTCGTCCAGGGCCACGTCCAAGCCATGGAAAACACCTTCGCTTCCGCGCTCCATTTCTTCCAGGGCGGTCACGATGGAGGTGAAGTTGTCCCTTGTGTTGTGCAGTAGATCGAACACTTTTTGGGTGCCGTCGTGCACGGTGGCATGGGGCGCTTCGATTTTTCCGTAGCTCGGAGTGCGCCCAAACTTCAAGGAGCCTTCGCCCTGGTAATACCATTTGCCGAGGCGGCAATTGTGATGGTTCACGTACTGGAAGACGGGCTCCTCGCGCAGAACGGAGAGGTAGGTGTTGGTCTTCCAGATGACATGGTCCAGCTTGGCAAGGCCCATGAAAGTGCGCTGATTGGCCTTTTCCAGGTGAGCGGTGGCCTCGTCGGTGCGCACGAATGTCGTCTCAATTCCGCTGTTGAAGGTCCCTACGGTCTGCAGTGTCGCTTCGCCCTGCTTCTCGGCCTTGGTGATTGCGGTTTGCGCATCGCTCGCGGTGGACACCACGGTGGCCGTGATCTGGCCGATGCGGCTCACCATTTGAGCGGTTTGGTTGGAAAGCGCTTTGACCTCAGATGCCACCACGGCAAATCGTCGGCCGGCGGAACCGGCGCGGGCGGCTTCGATCGTTGCGTTCAACGCCAGTAGATTGGTTTGCTCCGCAATGTCTTCAATCTCACCCAAAATCGTAGAGATCTCCCCCACGCTCGTGGTCATGGTTTTGAAGTTGTTGCGGGTGTGCCCCAGCGAAGCGACCAACTCTTCGGTGGCTTCCACAATATCCTGGGATTGGGTGCGCAATTCGTAGCCTTCACTGCGGATTCCATTGAACGCGTCCAGGAGCTGGTTGCTGAATTCCAAGGTGGAAACCATTCCCTTCTGCACAATGCCAAGACCTTCCACCAAATGCTCGTGCTCGGAATCGAAGAGCTGGCGGAACTGCGCGACCCAGGTTTCCGCCGCGATTAGCTGCTTCTCCAACGAATCGCGATCGGTTTGGGTGAGGCTGGGAGGTTCCATTAGGGGCGAGGAATTGACGTTATGGGGGGTGTCGTAAGTGTCCATGATTTCCTGAGGCTCGGGGTCAGAGGTACATCGACCCTTGGATTCGCCCAGTGCAATCCTCCAGCTATCGTGTCCCACCTGGGGGAAGCGGGCACTCCTGAAGCGCCAAAAAAAAGGAAGACCCATTCATCGGGCAGAGAACGCACTCCCCGCCCCCGCGTTCACGGACTCTTTTTGAATCACACCCTGCCACTTGTTTTGGTGGAACGGGAAAAGCCCTGATTGCCATTTCTCGGGTCGCCTGCGCAAGTGAGGACCGCACGCTCCGCGACGTGGACCAGGCCGCTGTCACATGGTGCATCCCATAGCCACCGGGCATCTGGGCCAAGGCACACAAGCGGAGAAACGAAAGGCATATGTGGGTGATCCGACCCTTGCGGCCCGCCTACCGAATCAGACTGGATTCTCCTGACTTAGCGAACCCTGTGGTGGGGCCCTGCACGGTTCCAGGACCCCATCAGAATTCCCGGGCAACGATGGGTGGGGCTCTTAGCTCTGCAAGGGCTCCCCCGTAGCTTGCACCGGCACACTCCCGGGATCGCAAGAACCCCGCCCGAATCGCGTTCAACCTGACTTTCCTAAACCGGGATCCAATGGGGTCCGCCTGGACAGGTATCTTTCGACTTTGGCAACGCCACGGGCGGGACTTTCTGAGACCATGGACCTGGCCCCGAGCTGGTTCAGACCCTTGCCAGCACAAGGCCCAACCCCCCACCCCACCGAAGTCATGAGAATCCAAAACCAATCCCTGATTGCACGCAGCGTCATCACCGCACTCTGTTTCGCTTCCCCGGCCCTGGCGCAATGGTCCAGCGACCCCGCCGTCAACCTATCCGTGTCCGATGCGGCTTCGGATCAGAACCAGGTCAAGCTAGCGCCCGGCATCAGCGGTCATACCTGGGTGAGTTGGTTCGATGGCATTGGCAGCGGCTGGGACGTTCGGCTTCAAAGGTTGAGTCCCATCGGTACGGAAAAGTTCGCGCACAACGGGATCCTGGTGGCCGATCGTGGTTTTAGTTCCACCCAGGATTATGGATTGGATTCCCTTGGCCCCCACGCCTACCTTGCTTTCCGGGATGATAGATCTGGCTCCACTGAAGTCACTGCCACCAGTATCAACGCCTACACGGGCGCCCATGAGTGGGGCCCCAACGGGGTAGCGCTGACTTCCGGAGCTGGATTCGTAGCTGCACCAAGCATCGCCGCTACAACCGCCGGCGTTTTCGTCGCATGGACTGAAAACTCCAGCGTCAAACTGCAAAAGATCAATTCCGCCGGCGTCATCCAATGGGCGAGTCCATTGGATCTCACACCCGCTACGGGTTCCTACAGTGTGGCCGATCTCAAGCGATCGGGCACCTCCGTCATCCTTTCCATCGTCCACCAAACGGGCGGGTTCACTTCACCGAAACACCTTGTC
>JARGOW010000183.1:3757-7263 GCA_029212955.1 Planctomycetota bacterium
CTTTGGGGAGCCACCCCCTTGCCTGTTTTTGATGGCGGCTCCCTTCAGTTCGGCAACTTCCCCGACTTTGTTACGGATGCCAATGGCGGCGCGATTTTCACTTGGTATTCCTCCTCCCCCAGCCTGCAGTGCTGGGCACAACGGGTCGACGCAGGGGGAACGGAATTGTGGGCCCACAATGGAGTCGCCTGCGCCACGACGGCGGGCCAACTTAGGGTCGCGCCCCACGGACAGTACGACCCGGTTCTGGACGATGTCTACGTAACCTGGAAGGAGCTCAATGGGACCCAGAGCCAATCGGGAATTTCCGCCCAGCGCTTGGATGCCGCTGGCAATCTTCTTTGGGGCACTACGGGTACAACGCTGAAGCCCCTGGGCGGACCGGACCACAACTTGGCCCACATCATTCCAGGCGGAACCAACGGCGGCGCGCTCGTGCTTTGGAGCGAAGCCCCAAGCTTCGCAACGGATCGCTTGTATGGCGCCCATGTGGATGCAGCAGGAGCCATTGACACTCCCCAGTTCGACGTGTCCTCCACTCCCAGCGCGAAGGCTCGCTTGGCCGTCACAACCAACTCCGTGGGCTTGCCCGTCGCCGCTTGGAGTGACGCCCGCAACGACGGTGGCGACATCCTGGCCCAGGCGATGACCGCCGACGGCGATTTGAATGTGATGTTCGCAGGAACGCCGTTCTGCGACCCGGCCAGTTTAAACTCCACGGGACAACCCGCTGCGCTAAGTGGCACTTGGATCACCGGAGCGGGAATCGGCGGAGGCCTGTCAGACTTGCACTTGGAGGTCACCGACGGGGTTCCCGGAATGCTCGGGTACTTCCTAATCGGAACAGAGGCAACGTCCGGGATTCCAATCAGCGATGGCAACTTCTGCCTCGTGGGCACCGGCGGGTTGTTTTATCGCTACAATCTTGCTGGCACGAGCATGAATTCCATTGGCGGATTCAACGCATCGGGAACGCTGGTCAACGCTTCAGGAACTTCTACCGTCGGGACCGGCTTTGACGTACCCGAAATGGTCCCGGGGTCCCCCATTCCCTTCCCAATACTGGCAGGTAACACCTGGCACTTCCAATGCTGGTACCGGGACACGCCCTCGGGTAGCGGACATTCAAACTTCTCCAGCGCTCTTAGCGTTACTTTTTAGGTTGGGTGGCTAGCCCCGGAGGCAAGAGGCGACCCATTGGGGTAGCACCTGGCTGGCGCTGCCTTCCAGGAACACATCCTTGTGTCCCAGGTTTTCGGGGGCGTCGAGGGCGTTGACGAAGGTCTGCGCGCCCACGGATCGGGCGGCGGACAAGAGGCCCGAAGCGGGGTAGACCGCGCCGCTTGTCCCGGAAGCAAGGAAGTGCGTCACGCTCGACATGGCGACTTCGATGGCGTCCAGGTCGTAGGGCATTTCGCCGAACCAGACGATGTCCGGGCGTAGGGATGGATCGCCGCACTGGGAGCAGGGCAGGAAAGTTTCCGTGTCCAGATACTCCAGACCGTCCTGGAAGTGGCCGCAGGTTTCGCAACGCAAGCGCTGCAGTTGGCCGTGCATGGGAATCACCGTGGAGCCCGCGCGCTGGTGCAGGTCGTCCACGTTCTGAGTGATAAGGGTGAAGCCCACGCCACGCTCGCTCGCCGCCGATTCGAGTTCGAAGAGGGCCCGGTGGCCCGCGTTGGGTTCCACCTCGAGCAGGGCGGCGCGGCGCAGCTGGTAGAAGCGCCAGACCGTGGCGGGGTCCCGGGCCCAGGCCTCGGGGGTGGCCACGTCCTCCACCCTGTGGCCCTCCCAAAGGCCTCCACCGCCCCGGAATGTGGCCAAACCGGAGTCCGCGCTGATACCGGCGCCGGTCAGTACGACCACATGGTCGCCGGGGCCTAGGGGCCCTGTGGATGTTGAATGGCTCATGGGGAATTCCTCTGGAGGGCCCCTTCAATCTACCCGCTGGCCCTCCGGTTCGCATGCCCCGGCGCCCTCCCCCCAGCCGATCTGCTGTCCCGACCACCACCAACCCGACCCATTCCCTGCGTTTTCCGCCCCCGCTTTCCAAGCCCCCTCTTTACCTGGAGCCGCCCCTCGGGTTCAATTCCCGATCGGCTTTGCTCCTATTGGACCCCAAAGCCCCCATTCCAGCCCGACCCCGACCCCATCCCAGCGATTTCCGTGGATATCACCATCGACAAGACCGAAGCCAACGTGGCCAAGGTCCAATTCACCGTCCCGGCGAAAGACTTCGACCAGGCCTACAAGCGCGGCCTGTCCCAGGCCCGCAGCCAGAGCGCCATGAAAGGATTCCGACCCGGAAAGGTGCCCATGAAAATGGTGGAGTCCAAGCACGGCGAGGAGATCAAGGACGACATCAAGCAGCACTTCCTGCGTCAGGCCTACTCCCAGGCGGTCGAGGAGAACTCCCTCAAGCCCATCGCCCACCCGCGCATCCAAAAGGACGACACCGAACTGGCCGAGGACGGCTCCTTCGGAATGGAGTTTGAAATCAGCCTGCGCCCCGAGATCGAGTTGCCCGAGTACAAGGGTCTGAAGATCGAAAACGAGATCGAGGCGATCCAGGACACCGACATCGACAGCGCCCTCGAAGAGGTGATGCGCCAGCAATCCCGCACCGAAGAGGCCACCGACGGCATCGAAGAAGACGGCATCGTGCTTTGCAATGTGAAATTCATGCACGGCGACGATGAGGTCTTCAACCGCGAAGGCCTACGCCTTTCCCCCACCACTGCGCCTCCGGGCGTGGACGGCGACAAGTTCAAGGAACTCTTGGTTGGCGCCAAGACCGATGAGACCATCGAGGTCGCCATGACCCTGCCCGACACCCTCGAGGACGAGTCGAAGCGCGGCCAAGAAGGCACCTGCCACATCCAGGTCACCCAGGCCTTCAACATGGTTCCGCCCACCACCGAAGAGCTCTGCGAATTGCTCCAGGTCGAGGACGAAGCCGGCCTGCGCGAGAAGGTCCGCGAGTCCCTGGGCCAAGCCGCCACCGATCGCGAAAACAACCGCGTGGAAACCGTCCTGCTCGATCAACTGATCGATAGCTGCGACATCGAACTGCCCGGCCCGGTTCTCGAGGAGCAAACCCAAAACCGTTTGCAGTCCGTGGCCAACCGTTTGGCCCAGTCCGGCGTGCCCCACGATGAGATCGAAAAGGAGCTCGAGGACCAGAAGGAAACCGCCGGTGAGGATGCGGCCAAGGGTCTCAAAGCCCTCTTGATCGTGGAAACCCTGGGCGAAAAGGAAGACCTGATGGTCACCCAGGACGACATCGAGGCGGAGCTCACCTCCATCGCTGCCCGCAACCAGTCCACGGTCGAAGACGTTCGCAAATACTACGGTGAGAACAACCTGGGCCAACAAATGGCCATCGAGCTCCTGGAGCGCAAGGTGCGCGAATTCCTGCGCGAGCACGCCGTGATCACAGACCCCTCCTAGGTCCCGAAGCCATCAAAAGGGCCCCAAACAGCGTGCAAAGTACGCTGTTTTGGGCC
>JARGOW010000184.1 GCA_029212955.1 Planctomycetota bacterium
ACTCCCAGACGGCTGGCGTGGGCCAGGAAGGCCGCACGCAAGGAACCATCCCCGGCCAGCAAGAGAGTCCAATCCTCGCGCTGTCCCACGGTGGCGGCAAAAGCCTGGATGACCGTTTCCAGGTGATAGCCTTCCTCCAGATCCCCTAGATACAAAAGGCTCAACCCGTGGGCACCATGGCTAGCAGGCAGATCGCTGGTCAAACCCGGGCGGAACTGTTCGAGGTCTACACCCCGGCCCAGCACGTGGACCTTTTCACCGTCAAACCCGTGTCGCAGGGCCTCGCCCAGGGCAAAGTCATCCAACGCCACAATCGAATCTACCCTGCGTCGAACATAGCCACCCCAGAGCTTCTCGCCCACGGTGCGCCGGGTGTCCTCCCACCAGCTCCCTCTCCCTGCAAAACCTTCCTCCACTGCCACCAGGGGAACCCCCAGCTTGGATGCACAGTGGGCTCCATGCAGACCTGCAGGGGAAAGCACATCGTAAACCACGATGACATCGGGGCCGAACCCCATCACGCCCAGTCCATCCCCCTGACTTGCTTTTTCGAATCGTGAGCGCGGAATCACTCCTGGCGGGGCTCCAAAGCCTCGGACCCTATGTCCCCGCCCCAAGAGTTCCCCCGACAAAATGGGAGCGTGGTCCCCACCCTTCATGCGAAGGGTAAAAGGATCCACGATCAGGGCGATTCGGAGGTGGCGGTTGGGGTTGGGGTCCTGCAATGGCTTGGGGGAAGTCGACACGGATTAAGAACAGCCGGTTCCTGGTTTTCATCGAACTGGGAAAGGCGCGAAACGAAGTGGAACGGGCACATACCGGACCGGAGGGCTATGTGGTCTCGCATCGAAACGCATGGACGGAAAGTCCTTCCACATCGGACCGGAATCTTTGAATTTGAAACAAAAGCGCCGTCTGTCAACTCAGGAAACGGTGCATGTGTCCGAGAACGGAATTGAGCTCGATACTCCACGAGTCACCCTTTCCAAGCACTCCCCATGCATCTGAACTTCGCCCCCCTGCCGGGTACCCAACAAGCCCGGCGCGGCCTTTTTGTAGACCACACAGGCACCCTTCTCGAGACCCCCGATTCCGGCTTCCTTGCTAGCCCCGAGGACTTGGTCTTCACTCCGGGTGCTCTGGACAGCCTCTTCCATGCCGGTCAGAACGGCTGGAACATCTACATCATTGGAAACGAGCACGCCGTGCAAGCGGGCTTGATCACCAAGGAAACCTGGACCGAAATCCACGAGGCCATGATCGAAACCATGCGCACGCACGGGGTTTCCGTCACCCGCAGCTACATCTGCATCGATCACCCCGATGAGACCGAGCTCAACAAGCGCGATTCCGTTTATCGCCTCCCGAACACCGGCGCCATGTACCATGCCGCCCAAACCGAAGGAATCTCACTCCCCCTTTCGTGGGTCGTGGGAGACCACACAGAAGACCTGGTCGCTGGCTGGAGAGCTGGCTGCCATATGGCGGGCGTTCGCACGGGCCATGCCCTAGGTGATGGCACCCTGCACGTTGAACCGGAAATCCTTGCCGACAATCTTTCCGCCGCCGTGCGTGAATTGACCTCCGGAATGACGATCTCCCGCTAAACCCGGCCCTCCAAATCCCCCTTCGTGGAGGCGCCAACTAGCCCCCCATTCCGGTCCCCCACCGGTATGGGGGGCTCCTTTTTGGGCATTCCTTCGAACGGGAATGACTTCCGAGGCCCCGGGTCCGTGTATGCAAGGCCGCAATGCATCGGGATGGAAGGACCGGGTCACACCCGAGACCACGCAAGGGATCCCCTGGGCTTCCGGGTTCTTGGTCCCAAGTCACGCGCCTATCCCGACAGGCCCAGGCCAAAATGAATAGGCAACGACTCTCGACTGCCATCCACTGGCCCGTGGGCTCCTCCATAGGGAGATCAGCGATCGCCGCGGGTGGTATCGATGGAACCACCGCGACGGCAATTGGATCCTGTTGGCCGCCAAGACCTAGGTCTGGCCGCGTGACCACCGGCTCGAACCATCAGCGCCCCACGTCCCTCCTAGGAGGAACGCGGGGCGCTGGTTTGGGCCAGGGGCCCGTTACTTGATGCTGGATAGGTTAGGTCGAAGACCCTTGGCAGCATAGGTTTCGATATTGCCATGGCTCAGGACCAACTTGCCCTTCTCATCGAAGACGGCCACGGAACCGGGCAGAAGGTGATGATCCTTGTCTTGACCAAAGACCCAGGTGGAACTGCCGTCGAAGCGATCCACCAGGACCTTGCGGCGACCACCGGCAAAGACGCGCGTTTCCACGCCGGGGCGATCCTCCACGACCACCGCGCCGCAGGAAATCAGCTTGTTCAAAGACACGTTACGCCAGTGATCCGCCACGTACGCAGTACCCCGATTCGCTTGGGGCACAGAACGCACAACGGGTTGAACGGGCTGGCTGGCCACGGGCTGTCGGGTGGTCTGAACCACGGGAGCTTGGCGCTGCACCACGTTGCGTTGGGGCACCACCGGTTGACGCTGGGCGAAGCGTTGGGGCTCCACCGTCACCTGCACCCTTTCGACAGGGGGCTTGAAACCCACCTGTGCTTGGGTTTGGTCCAGATTGGCTGCCGGGCTGAGCTCGGGCCATGATTGGGCTTTGCGGGTGGTGGGCACGCGCTCCTGGCGGGCGGTGTTCTGGGCCAGTGTTTCGGAGGACCGACGGTAGGGCCAAGCGGGTTTTTGCCAAGCGACGGCGTTGCCGCTCTGATCCACTTTAGCCTGGGTCGGGCGCTCGAGGCGCAAGTTAGACCCCGGATATACGGTGAGAGGCGGGCGTGCCTGGCTTTCGTCTCCAGACCAGAACAGCTGCAGAGGGTCCCCAGCGTTGACACGCACTTCCAGGGGACCGGTGGTCAACCCGCGCATGCGAACTGAGCCACCTTGCATAACCGCGCTCCAATCGCCCGGCATATTGAGCAGGTGACGGCCGCGACGAACTTCCAGGTCACACCAGGTCGCACTGAACACGTTCCATGCGATTCCGCCCGAAGACAGGGTCTCCAGGTTTTCCAGATTCGATGTGCTCTGAGTAGGCACGGACTGCCAATCGAGGGACGCGGGCCCCCAAATGTGCATGCTGGCCACGCCAGGGTACGAGATGCGAACCTCGGAGCCCGAGGATACTTCCAGGTGGGTCGCACCGCGAACGGAGAGGTCTTCGCCCCTGCGCAATGTGCTATTGGCGGTGTCGTCCTGTATGACTTGGACCCGCCCGGTGCGGACCTCCAGACGTGCGAAAAGGCCATCGTTGTTCGTGGCCGTGGCCAATCCGGACAGCGAGATCGCCAGGATTGGTGCTAGGTATAGGGATTTGATCATTTCGGTTGCCCCCAAAAGGGATTTCTTTGGATGTCCCCGGGCTATCGGGACCGTGGGCGGGCGACCTAAACCCCAACCTGCTTTCCCATTCGGAAAGATCAGGAAGCGACCTTAGCGAATTGACATGCCTCTCCCATCCACCACCCATTTGGGCGTTCCTACGGGGGGGGTCTCGCGCGAAGCCGACGGCGCCGAATCCGCCCTCGCGCGCCGGGGCGCTTCACCCTAATCCCTTTGCAAACAGCCACTTAAGTAGCCAAACGCCCCGCAAATCCTCAACCGAGTCGGGTTCGAATCAGACTGGCCCGCAGTTTGTCCCGCTCTGAGGCTTCGATGAGGTCCTGATCCCCATGGCCTGAAAGCGCTTGCAGGTGTCCCTTCTGCAGTTGGGTCCAAAGCCGATCGACGGCCCCCAACGAAAGATCGGGCAGTAGCCCGAGGTGCAGGCCCAACCGAACGGCGGAAATGTGAGCCAGTGCTTCTCCCGTGGCCAAGGACCGCGTCGTCCGCAGAATTCCGTAGGACTTGGCAACCCGATCGTGCAGCGGACCCCGATGCTCTTCAAGAAGGGACTCCCGGACCTTGCGCTCGAATCCAACGATATAGGGTACGAGGGCTTCCAGATCGGCGATCAGGTCTTCTTCACTACGGCCCAGGGTGACCTGATTGGAGATTTGATAGAAGTCCCCTGTCGCCCGGCTGCCTTCCCCATGCATACCCCGAACGGCCAAACCCGTGTGCTGGGCTGCGGTGAAGACCTTTTGGAGCTCGCTGCGCACCAGACCCAGCGCGGGCAAGTGCAACATGATGGAGGCCCTAAGGCCCGTGCCCACATTCGTAGGGCACCCCGTCAGATAACCCAACTCCTCATTCACCGCATAGGGAAGGTCCTTTTCGAGCACCTCATCCAGCTCTCGCACGCGCTGCAAGGCGCCTCGGATATCAAATCCCGGGGTTAGGGCGCAGAGGCGCAGGTGATCTTCCTCTCCCACCATGGCGGAGAGGGTTTCCGAGTGGCCGAATGCCAAACCGCGGCCTGGGAGACAGGTGCCTAGGGTTTCCTCATTGACCAGATCGCGACTGATCAGATTGCGCTCCAGCAGAAGCAAGCGCAGTACGGGACTGGCTTCTCCCATTCCGACCCACATGGTATCGCCATCCATCCGTGCCTCTTGCAAGACCGGGCGGACCACGTCACACAGCTCGGAGGCTTTGTCAGGGCACAGATGGGAAGGGAACTTGAAGCCTTGAACGTTGCGCGCCAACCGGGCACGGGCTGAAATGACCACGTCCGCATCCCTGGCATTGGGATCCAACCAACGGTTGACCCTCTCCGCGAAGGCGCGGACTTCTATGGGGTTGGATTGCAAGGAGTGGGTCTGGGGGCTCGGGGTTCAAGGAGAGCGAGCGGGCTCAATGGTCTACGCTCGCAAGCACCATTTATAGCCGACTGGATCCCAAGGATGAACCCTTAGAAAGGTCATGGCGCTAGGAAAGCCAACGATGGGGTCGCCTGGGCGATCGCGCCCCGGTGATGGACGTTTGAAAAGGCGATGCACGCCCATTCGAGGGGCTAGCCCTGATACTTGCGACCCAAAACCCTGCCCAGGGCCTTGGTCCAGCTGCCCAGGGCTTCTGTGGCCCGGATTAGCTTCCCCGTGGTTTCAGCCAAGTGACTCTCGGAAGCATCGAGTTTGGACCGGATTTCCAGCAGTTCCGCCTCTAGGCTTGCCCTGTGAGTGGCTTGCTCTTCGCTGCGGTGTTGCTCGGCCTCCAGTTCCAGACCGAGTCGTTTGCGCTCGGCTTCCAAAGCCCCCGCATGATCCTGGGTTCGGGCCAACTCCGCCCCGAGTTCTTCTTGGACCGCTTCCCCCTGAACCCGGGCCTGCTCCATGGCTTGTTCGTACTGGAAACGCATGGTTTGCAAGGCTTCCTGTGAACCCTCGCCCTGTTCTTGCAGTGTTTTCTTTAGATGGGCCGCCTGCTCTGCGTGGGCCTGCAGTTGCAAGTTGAGGTCGTGGGCTTGTTCTGAACTCGCTTTGGAGACTTCCAGAAGTTCAGCTCGCACGGCCTCCAAGGTGGCCTTGTGGGAAAGCAAATCCTGCGATCCGGTCGACAGGGCTTGCTTGTGTTCCGTCAGATCCTTTTCAAGATCCGCGATGATTCCGGTCAAGCGTTCAAACTCCGGCTTCCAAACTTGGTGCTCACGATCCACGCACATCCAATCCTTTGCGAAGGATTGAAGCATGCGATCGGTTTCGGCGGGCAGCGCAGGGGCTTGAAGCACCTGGTCCGCGGAGGGCAGGGCCCCTCCCCCAAAACTTGCCATGACCACATGTCGGTAAACAGGACCGGCGTGATCGTGGGGATACACCAACTTGTTGTAGAAGCGGTAGAACGGTTTGGCCAGGGGCTGCAACAACGGATCGCTCTCCATGTACATTTCCAAACACATGGATAGCAGCCACCGCTCTAAGTTGGCGTGCCCAACCACCCCCACCTTGCCGCCAGCCGCTTCGAGTTGCTTTGTCACGCGCTCCCGATCCGGCAAGCCCAACTCCCGGTGCTCGTTCAAATAGCGGTGGGGTTGGCCAATTTTGCTTTTGAGGAATTCCTGGAGGAGCTCCTCCGAGCGAGCAACATCCGGCGAATCGTAGGGGCCGGCGAGAAAAACAAACCCGCGCGAAACCCTAGCACACTCGGATACGAAGGCATCCCGCAGTCCAACAGGCACGTGCTCCAAGGTGTCGAAAGCACATACCGCATCGAAACTGTCATCGGCGAAGGGCAGGGCCGCTCCCGACCCAAGAATCAATCCCTTCGCATCCGACTCTTCCACATCCACCAAGACGATTTGGTGATCCAATAGGAAACGCCCGAGAAGCTCGGTCCGCCCCCCCACGTCCAGAACCCGTCCCTTGCGACCGCCCATGGCCTTTTCCAATAGGTCAGCCACCAGGCGGTAGCGCTGGTACTGATCAAAAGGAAGGGCATGGATGTCTGTCATGACTTGGAAGTGCGTTGGGACTTGTCGTCGCCGGTGCCGTGACTCACCTGCCAGAGAGTCGGCAGGAAAAGCATACCGTGCTGACGGTGATCCGAGTCGATGACCTGGAACGTGACGGCATGTTCTCGGTGGTCGATCGGTGTCGGCGAGGCCTTGCTGTGATCGTAGAGGAAGGTGGTCAGGTAGTACTCACCCTTGAGCAGGGGTAGGGCCTCGAAGCTCATTTCAGCGCAACCCTCCTCGCCCTCTTCCATCACGTCAATGTCGATGGGTTCCTGGCGCCAAGAATGGTTGGAGCCGTTGATGTAGGTACCATCGGAACGATACATGCCTATTCCAAACACGGGGGATTGGCACTTCTTGAGCACGCGGAAGTTGATGCGCACCTTGAACTGTTCGCCAGGTTGGAAAACATGGGTCGGGGTTCCATCCTTGCCCACCAGCTCGATCTCCGTGGTTTCGACCTCGCCGCTTCCCCATCGAGGGTATTCCGAGGCGCTACGATTCACCGCCGAAAGCCGTTCGTTGCCGCGCTCGTGGGCGCGCTTGAGGTACTCGTCGGCGACCTTTTCAGAACTGCCTTGCTTGACCACTTTCCCCTGATCCAACAGCACGACCCATTGGCACATGGACTTCACCGAACCCATATCGTGGCTCACGAATACGGTGGTCTTGCCCATCTCGCGGAATTCATTGAGACGGTTGATGCACTTGCCTTTGAAGTGCTCATCGCCCACGGAAAGGGCTTCGTCGATCAGGAGGATATCCGGGTTCACGCTGGCGGCCACGGAGAAGCCCAAGCGCACATACATGCCCGAACTGTAGGTCTTGACCGGGCGCTCGATGAAATCACCGAGCTCGGAGAAATCCACGATGGATTG
>JARGOW010000185.1:0-2500 GCA_029212955.1 Planctomycetota bacterium
ACGGGGAGAAGCTACGCGGGTACTTGGAGAGCCTGTACCTGGGCGTTTCCCCATCGGTGCTCCTGGCACGGGTGATCTACCCCGCCGCCGCCCTACTGGCGATCGGCTTGCTGCTCTGGCGCAGGAACCAGGATCGCTTGCCGGCCCTTTTCCTCCTGGGATACATCGGGCTTTGGTTGGGCGCGTGGGCCACGGGCCCCTTCATGGCCGCTAGCCATGAGCACTTCTTCGCATGGTTGCGCATGGCCCCCATCGCCCTGGTATGCATGGCATTGGGCGCGGCTGGCTTGGATCGCGGATGGGACACGGGTAAATGCCTGGTGGGTCACATGAGCCGCTTCACCATCGCAGCTGTGGTGGCCATGGGGATTTTCGAAAGCGCAGCCATCGTGCACCGGGCCCAATGGAGTACGCCCTCCGCCAACTGGACCCAGCTCACCCAGTATAAGGGTTACAACTACCGGGGCCACTTCCGCATGCTCTTCGAGCACCTGCCGGACTGGAAACCGGAAACGCTCAAGGCCTTGCTGCACTACCAGGAGCGTGATCCAAATATCCTGTTCGCCGACATCGGACACTGCTACGCCGGTATGCCCGAGCAGTCCACCGATCCCATGGTGGTGCTGGAAGGCCTGCGCTCCATCGATCCCGAAGGCCTGCCCGCCATGGTGCGCGGCATGGGTCCCGTCTTTGCCCAGGCGCACCCCGGCGACGTGGGCGCCATGCTCGCTGGCCTGGACAGCCACCCGGTGCAGTGGCGTGCGCCCTTCGCCGAAGCAATCGGATATCTGGGGACGGGCTGGGCCGCCGACCAGGCTTCTTTCCTGGCCGAAGCCCAGGCCAACTTGGACACGCCCTACCGTGAGGCCTACAGCCGGGGCATGGGCGCTCGCATCGTGCGTATTCTGGAGCTATTCCCCTACGGCAACGAACTGGTCATGCGGCCCGACCGGGTGACCGAATACATCCGTTCCTTCCCGGCCCCCATGGTGGACGCCATGCTCACCGGCGCGGAAGAAGAACGCGAACGCAATCGGCTCTAAACGGTCCGTGACTTCGGTGGGCCCACACGCTGCCGGGTCCGCCAGCCTGCTCAAAGTGGGTGAAACTGGACATAGGATTACAGCGCAAACGACCGGGTAGCAGTAACCTAGGTCCATGAGAAATTCGCTGCTGCTGGCCCTGGGCCTGATCTTCCTTACCTCCTGTACCGTTCGCATCCATTCCGGGGAGAGCTCCAAACCCGAACCGCGCCAGGAGTGGGCCATCGCCATCCATGCCGGGGCCGGAGTGATCGGCAAGGATTCGCCCAGGGAACAGATCGAAGGGGCGCGCGCAGGCCTGCGCGAAGCGTTGGAGCTCGGTCAGCAAATGCTAGACCGGGGTGCCTCCGGGCTAGACACGGTGGAAGCGGTGATCACCGTGCTCGAGAACAATCCGCGCTTCAATGCGGGCAAGGGGGCGGTCTTCACCGCTGAAGGTCGCCACGAATTGGACGCGTCGATCATGGACGGGGCCACCCTGGGCTGCGGTGGCGTGACCGGGGTCACCACGGTCAAAAACCCCATCCGATTGGCGCGCTGCGTCATGGAGCAAACGCGCCATGTCTTATTTGCAGCGGAAGGCGCCGAAGCCTTTGCCGACACCCAGCCCCAGATCGAACGCGTGAGCTCGGATTACTTCTCCACCGAGAAACGCGCCAAGTCCTTGGAACACTGGCGCAAGCGCCAATCCGCACTGGAAACCCGGGCCCAACGGCACGCACGCGCCAGCCAGGAAGAAGCCGCCCGCTGGAAGTCCACCGTGGGCTGCGTGGTTCTCGATCGCAATGGAAATCTGGTCGCTGGAACCTCCACCGGTGGCATGACCGGAAAGCGCTTCGGCCGCATCGGGGACTCCCCCCTAATCGGAGCAGGCACCTACGCCAACAACGATACGTGCGCCGTTTCCTGCACAGGAACGGGCGAAGAGTACATTCGTCACAACGTGGCCAGGGATATCGCAGACCGCATGCGCTACGGCAACCGCACCGTGCACGAGGCTGCCGGGGAGGTCATCTACGACGTGCTGCAGCCCGATGATGGAGGCGTGATCGTGGTCGACCATCGCGGCAACATCGCCATGCTGTTCAACACCGATGGCATGTTCCGCGGCGCGGCCAACGCCGAGGGTCGCTTCGACATTGCGATTTGGGAGTAGTGGGTCCCCCATCCAATCCGAACCACTTGCCCCAGGATCTACCATTGAAACGTCACAAACGAACCCCGTTCATTTCCGCTTTCGCGCTGCTTGCAATCGCATTCTTCCCCAGCTGCTCCAGTACCCAGGAACCCTGGTGGAACAGGCTCCCCTCACCCGATGGACACCAGGCGGGGACGCTCATTGTCGCCGGCGGTGCGGTGGATGCGCGGGGCCAGGTGCTCCCCCGGTTTTTCGCGGAAGCGGATCGGGCCGCCCGGGCTCTCGGCCACGAACATACCCGGGTAGAAATCATCCCGAC
>JARGOW010000185.1:2510-5091 GCA_029212955.1 Planctomycetota bacterium
GTCGCCCCCTCTATTGAATTGGGTGGCTTGCCTCTCAGAGAAACCGACGGGGAACTAGCCAAGGACCCCGCTGTCATCAGACGCGTAGAAACCGCCAGTGCATTGTGGTTCACCGGCGGCGATCAGAGCCGGATCATGGCCTTGCTAGATCCTGGATCAGGACCTTCTTGCGAGCAGCCGGACCCGCTCCACAGGGACCCGCATCCCCTCTACTCCGCCGCATGGGATGTGCAAGCCAACGGGGGACTGATCGGTGGATCCAGTGCGGGTGCCGCGATCATGAGCCACCCCATGATCACCGGAGGCCGTTCTGAAGGAGCCCTACTCAATGGATGCGGGAAAGGCGGCGTCTCCACGGCCCCGGGTATGGGGTACTTTCCCTTTGGAATCGTGGATCAGCACTTCCTGGCCCGTGGGCGCATGGGCCGGCTGCTCATTGCGACCGGCTCCCACGGCTTGCGGTACGGATTCGGGGTGGAGGAAAACTCCGCCATGGTTGTGACCCTCGGTGATCGACCCATGATCGAGGTCCTGGGCGCCGCCGGCCTATGCATTTTGGACCTGGGAGAAGACCCGGAGTTCCTGGTAGATACGGATGGCGACGGCATCCCCCAAAGCCATGACGAGTTCCCCTACCCCTGGAAGTTCGAGGTCACCCTCCTTGGAACGGGCGATCGCTGGGACCCTCTGTCGGGCGAAGCCATCCCCAACCGGACCCGCAAACCGCTTGCCCTTCCCGCGGCTAGCCCGGTTCCCAACCCGTCCACCTTGGGCCTTTGGGATTCCGGCGCTATCGCAACGGCGATTCACCGCCTAAGTTTGAATCCGAACGCTCCGCAGATTCTGAAAAGTGACAACTTCCAAGTTCAGTTGTCCAGCGGGCCCGGCACCCGATTCCTCATCAATTCTTCGTATTCAAACGACATTTTCGCTGAAAAAGTTCAAATTCACCTGACCAAGAGCGAGGCCCGCCAATGAATCAATTTTTCTTTGCTGATTTATGTAACGGTTGATGACTTTCGAGACAAACCGCCTGCAAATAGCCCTGAGGGGCCATGGTGCGGTGCGTTGCGAAAATCTGAGATATATGTCACATTTACGTGTGCGTCAGCCGCTGGATAAAGGGACCTGCCACCTTCCTCTTAGAGACCGACCCGATACCCGAAAATCCCCCGCCGAAAGACACCTTCGATGAACGCAGAATCACCCGCCACGCAAAATGCAATTCGGCCCTTTAACACGACTCCGGCCAAGGGCCGACCCCGGGACGAGCAGGCCCATCAACTGATTCTGGAAACCACTCGAAAACTGGCCGCGGAAAAGCAGCGCTACAGTGAGATCTCCATCGAAGCGGTCTCCCGCGGGGCCCATGTGGCCAAAACGACCATTTACCGCTGGTGGAAGACCAAGAACGCCCTGGTTCGTGAAGCTTGCTTTGCCGGGCGACTGAGCACGCCGCGCACCGGTTCCCTATTAGGTGATGTGCGCAATTTGATCGCCCAAGAGGTCGCCATCATCCAAGGCCCGATCACCCGGGGCGTGCTCGCAGGCTTCGCCACCGACTTCATCGAGGCTTCCGCCAAAGGCCCAACCCCAAAGCGTTTCCTGCACTCGGTGCTCGATGAAATCTTCGAGGACGCCGAGCGACGCGGCGAAGACGTCAGCGCCTTGGATGCCTGCGAAATCACCAACCAGATCGAAATGGTGCTCTTCTACAAGTACGTGTTCCAGGGCGAGCCCATCACCCCCAACGTGGTGGATGAACTGCTCGAGCAAGTTATGCCCGCCGCCTAGCGGAGGGCTGCCCAATTTTTACTTTTCCCGATGCCTTTTTTGCATCACCCACCCACCTTACCTGCCTCCTCATTCTCCAAGGACATTCATGAGCTCGAAGTCAACTCGCGAACAAGAGAAGGACGCCGATCAGTTAAGGCCAATACCTGCACAGAAAAAACGACCCCATAAGGGGCGCCCCCGCGACGAAAAGGCACACATCGCCATTATGGAATGTGCCCTCGAGATGGCCCGGACGAAAAATCGCTACCGAGATATCACCATCGAACGCATTTCCCAGGGTGCAAAGGTCGCGAAGACCACGATCTACCGTTGGTGGGACTCCAAGTCCGACCTCATCCACGAAGCCTGTTTTGAAGGGCAGCTTCATGATCCCGAGGCCTGCAGCCTGCGCGAGGAGTTGCGCAACCTGCTGAACCAGGCCTACCAGATGCACATCTCCCGCGCGACCCGCGGCGTCATGGCCGGCCTCCTGGCCGAGTACATCGAATACAGCCAGGAGCACCCGGAACTCCTGCAAGAAAGCGTTTTCCCGTTCGAGCGCGACCTCAACAACATCTTGACCCTGATTTTCGAACGGGGAAAAGAGCGGGGAGACGGCCCGTCGAACTTTAATGTCCGCGCTATGGCCAAGACGGTTGAGACCGTGCTCTTCCACAACTGCATCACCTATGGGATGACTTGCAGCGAACAGCGCATGGCGATCCTCATGCAACAGGTCATGACGGCCTCCACCCTCCCCGACTGACTTGGGTTCCCACAAACCTCCGGCTGCCACTATTTCGTG
>JARGOW010000185.1:5101-7243 GCA_029212955.1 Planctomycetota bacterium
AGTTTGCGATCGCTTGCAAACCCGGCGCGAATTGGGGCTATGCTGATACCATGAATCGCGACGCGCTCACCGGATCCGCCGGAAGTTTAATCCAACGCCTGCACCCCCTTGCGGGGGATCCGGAAGTCCCCCCCGACAGCAGGCAAGCGGCCGTCTCAATCGTGCTTCGACTGGCTCCCGAGCCCGACGTCCTGCTCATGGTACGCGCGGAGGATGAGCGAGATCCCTGGTCCGGCCAGGTAGCTCTCCCCGGCGGGCACCGGGATCCGGGCGACACAGACTTGATCCATACGGCCTCCCGGGAAACCCTGGAGGAAGTGGGCCTGGACTTGGAACAATTTGCTCACCCCCTCGGATTTTTGGATCCCATGCAAGCGCGGACCCGCGGGCGCAAGGTTCCGCTCTGGGTCACCCCGGTGGTCTTCCTCCAGCACGCCCCGGGCACAATCGAACTCGGCCCCGAGGCTTCCCATGCATTCCGGCTCCCCATCCGCCCCACCCTGGCCGGTCACCTGGACGCGGAACACCGCATCGATCGCGACCACCAGGTGCGGCGATTCCCCGCCTGGGCCTGGGAGGAACGACTCATCTGGGGCATGACCCACCACATCCTGAATCAGTGCTTCGACAAGGTGCAAGATCTGCCCGAGTTTCGCACTGGTAACCCGGACGAATCTCCTGGATAAACTCGCAACCCGTTCAGCGAGGACCCGATCGATCACGGGGCCGGGCGCGGTCTGCAATCCGCCGACCCCAGGGTTGGCCCAAACCTAGGCGCCCAGCAACGCGCCGTCCGCAAACCTTCGCACGCGCGCCTGCAATTCCGCGTCGTTCAGAATCCGGTTGTGGCCCAGACCGGAGGTTCGCTCGACCTTGGCCCAGGCAAGCGCACGCTCGATCTCATCGGCGTGGGCTACGGGGACCTCCTTGTCCTCGTAGTCGTGCAGACATAGGTATTGCAACTGGCCCGCGCGCAGCTCCGAAAGCGCTGCCACGATGCCCAGTTCGGACATGGGCTTGCCCGCCAACCGCCGGGACTGTTCGTTGAAGTAGTTCAAGAAGCCGACGGGGATGCCGCGGTCCCGGAGCACCAATTCGGTCAAATCCTCCAAGCTGTTGGGCGAACCGATGGTCACCAGCGCCTTGCAGGAAGGCAGCTTGCCCGCCGCTAAAACATGGGCCGCCGTGATTCCGGCGAAGGAGTGCCCCACCACCACGTCAAAGGGCCCGACCTGCTGCTCCAGGTCTTCCATCACCTGCCAACTGTGGGGCAAAAGCGAAATGGGAGCTTCGGTGAGGCCCGATCCGGGCCCGTCGTACAGAACCACTTCCGCCCCCGCCCGAATGAATTGCTTAGCAATGCCGAGCATGGCCGTTGCCCGACTGCCCCACCCATGCATCATGAGCACGCGCATTCGGAACCGGCTCGGCGACTCCACTCGGTAGACCTTGACCCTATGACCCGCGGACTCGACGACTTCCATGCGGGAGTGGGTGTCCAGGAAATGCAGATCCTGATCCGAGGGAGTGACCGGCTTGGGACTCTTGATGAATTGGGACCAGGCCATCCGGGCGCCCATCTGGGGGGCGATTCGGAACAAGGATCCCACGGCCATTCGGCCGAGGTTCTGGGAGAAAGTAGGAGGGGGCACCATGGTCGCGATGAGTAGTACACGGCACCCTACTTTCCAGGGGCACACCGGGGATAGTGAAGGGTTGCTTAAAAACCGTCGCAGAATCGTACGGTGACGCCATCGTCACTTCTGGGAGCCGGGATCAGCGCTTGTTCTGTGCAGGGATGACCTTCACGCCCATCACTTGGCCGTCGTTGACGATCACTTGCAGACCCAACCCATCCGCAAATCGCGGGTCATAGGTCCAGACCATTCCTTGGACCTGGTCGGGCCAACCCAACTCCGCGGTCAATTGGGATTGATCCCAAAGCTTCAGCAAGGATTCCGAAAGGCTCGGATCCGAGGTCAGCAGCCGGAAGAGGGTACCGCGCCCCTGGGACTCCTGGGCCGCCTCAAATCGCTCCCTATCCAGCGCCTGCGATTCTTCGAGGGCTTGCACGCGCTTGTCCATCGCCAAGGTCACTTGCCCCTCCTTCCCATCGCCAATCATCCAGGCAAGGACCAGGTA
>JARGOW010000186.1:0-1694 GCA_029212955.1 Planctomycetota bacterium
CAACCTGATCAACTACACCAAACGCGAGCAAATCCAGTTCATTCACATTCCGGCCACAAAAAAGAATGAATTGGTCGGGTGCCCTTCGGCCACCATGATCACGACCCGGTACATGTTGGACAACTTGGGTGACCAAATTTCGTTCGTATCCGATACGGACGGGGAGTGGCCCTTCCCCGGTGGCGACCACCAGGATCAGTTCGCCTATCCCGATGTGACGGGTCGGGTTGTGGATGTCCTTCTCGAGGAAGGTGCTCTCAAGGACTGCGGCTTCGTTTACCAGGACGAGGATGAACCGGACACCGTGTACGAGCGAGATCTCCGCAATGCCTGGTGGCCTGATGAAGGGAAGGAAACCCCAGGTGAAGGCTAGGGTGCGGCCGTGTAGCTCAGTTCACTTCCAAGAACCGGTGCACGACTTCCTCTAGGCGTTTCGCTTCGGCACCGGCCAGGTGAGGCCGTACGAGTTCGAAGACGGCGAGTACGGATTCGTGTGACGCGCCCAGGCGCACGGCACCGCGGGTGTGGCTGGCCAATTGGCGATCCAGTCCCGAATGCAGCAGGCAAACCACGGCCAGCAATTCGCGCACGCTGGCCTGCAAACCTGGACGGGCCAACACGCGGCCGTAGGCGTGCTCTGCAATCCAATGGGCGAAGTCCGTGTGGTGCTGGGCCAAGCGCCGGCGCACCACCGGGGCCAAGTCCTGGTAGATGGCGTCGAAGATGGGAGCGCCCTGGGCAGCGTGGTCCGCACCAGCAACCTCGTGTTCCGGTTCGGTGGGGGCGTGCAATCCGCCCTCGCGGCTCAAGACCTCAAAGGCCTCCACGACCCTCGGAAAACCCAGGAACAGGTGACTTTGGATGAGGGCTTCCCGCCAGCGGCCATCGGGTTCGCCGGCTGGGGCCTCGCGCCGAATGCGGGCTAGCTCGACCCAATCGCCGCGGGCCACGGAACTGACCAATTGCACCAGGCGGACGTCGGCAGGGGAGAGGGCTTGGGACATGGCGGATCAGGCGAAGTGTCCGATGGTTTCGCCCAGGCGCAGGGTCTGGCCCGGCACCAGGGAATCCATGGGCGCGGGGCCCCCGGGCGGCGCCACCAAGACGATGGTGGAACCCATCTCGAAGCGGGCCAGCTCCTGGCCGGGCTCCAGGGGCCGCGGGGGATCCACGATGCGATCCCCATTGGGCGGCAGTCCCACCACCCGAATGCGGCCTACGATGACCGCGCCTACGAGCACCATGAACAGGGGCCCGGTGGGGGTTTCGATGCGCAGGGGGCAACGTTCGTTGATCGGCAGGACCTGGCGGCGCGCCAGCACCTTGGGTTGCACGGAATAACGGCAGCCCGGGATCCATCGTGCATGGGTCAGTTGACCCGCGCATGGGGAGTGGATGCGGTGATAGTCCTTGGGGCCCAGATATACGGTCCAAGCGTGGCCGCCCTCCAAATCCAGGTCGCCTTCGACCCCACCCAACAGGTCCTTGACCGCGTAGGCATGACCCTTGGCCTGCAGGATCGTACCCTGTTCGATCTTGCTGATGTCCTGCACGGTTCCGTCCACCGGACACACCAGATTCTTGGGATCCGGATCGATGGGGCGTAGGCCGGGCTTTAGCTCGCGCACGAAGTATTGGCCCAGGCTGGGGTAGATATGGAGGGGGCCCCGGGCTTCTTCCAAGTCAGCGCCGGT